>JAFADM010000554.1 GCA_023424865.1 Bacillota bacterium
TTTCTTTCCAAGACGATCGAAAAGCTTAACGTCCATCTCCTCCTCCAAAAGCTGAATTTGAGAGGTGACGGAGGACTGGGCGTAGCCAAGAGCCGTTGCCGCCTTTGTAAAGCTCTGGTGCTGGACAATGGATAAAAAAGTAATTAACTGCCGGATCTCCATGAGTTTCCTGCCTTTCCCATGAAAGCTTGCTGAATAATTCATTTTTATATCATCGAAAAAATCGATGACAAATATTTAAAAGTTCAATTTTACTGATTTGTATACTTCATGATACCATATGTATCATCCTTTTACCAGTGAGGTGCCGTTATGATAGCTATAAAAAATTTATGGCAAAACCGCTTTGAAAAACCGATAAGTGAAGTTCCTCTTAATTCCCAGCGTCTTCCTCAAATTCTTGTCAGAAGAGCAGGCGAGAAGGATTTGAGCGCTATTGTCCCATTGCTTCACAGCGATAACCTGCTGTGGGACAGAGCGGAAATTGCAAAAAAGCTTCCTGATATGTATGTTTTATACGCCGAGAATGTTCTGGCAGGCACCGCCCTGACAACGGCAAAAAACGGCATGCTCCATTTGGAGTGGGCTTGTGCTCATCCCCGCTATTCCGAGCTTTCCGTGGCAGGGCTTTTTTACCTGGCTCTGGTTGGAGTGGGCTTAAAAAGACCGGTTGGGTTAATCAAAAGCACGGGGGCATGGAACCCTCGTGCTTAGAAAGAGTTGCTTTCGCAAATGGCTATCACAGTCCCTTACTTTACGGCTATGAAAAACAGTCTTGGAAAACGGAAAATAACCCTGCCGTCAGGCTGAAGAGGATAATTCTCCCGTATTAGGTTCAGTACGTCCTGCTCAAAGGCGTCTTTTTCTTCCTCCTTAAGCTGGTTGAGGTAGGGCCTTAAGCCCGTCCCTCTGTACCATTCCAGAATGGCAAGATGGGAATCCAATATATGGTAATAGATGGTTTCCCAAAGTACGACCCGGCTTGAAAGGGATGAAAGATTCTGGTAATATTCGTCGGCCCGAAGCGTATAAAAGGAACGGATTTCACGGAAGGATGCCTGCCAGCGCTCTGAAAGCGCCAATTGCTTTAGAATACGATGAATGGGTTCATTCTGATTATAGGGCACCTGTACGGCAAGGACACCTCCGGGGGAAAGCCGGTCCATAAATCCCACTAGCAGGGCAGAATGATTGGGTACCCACTGAATGCAGGCATTGGAAAACACCAGATCAAAATCGGTGTCCAGGGTATGGAGCTGGGTGGCGGCATCACAAAGCTTCCAGCCAATTTCCGGATAATTCTTTTTGGCATCGGCAAGCATATTGGGTGAATTATCCACACCCCAAAGCTCTGCCTGGGGAAATCTGCTTTTAAGTACCGCCGTACTGTTTCCGGGGCCGCATCCAATGTCCACAATTTTTTTTGGGTCTAAAATAAAGTCTTTTATCCGAACAGCCAGATCCAGCGAGGGCTGTGTGCGTTCATTAGAGAATTTTAGGTACTGAGCGGCATTCCAATCGGACATAATACTCCTCCTCTTAAAAAATGCAGTAGTGCTTCTGTATTATAAAGACATCATAGAAAGCTTTCCAGGTAATTAAGATAGTCAGTCTTGGTCATGACTGGCTTAAAGCTTGCCATTTCGTCAAGGGCTGCCCTGCCGCCGTCTTTTAAGAGCCTGTAAGCGGAAAGCGCCATCATCTTTATCGGAAGGAGATAGGCCTTTTCCTTGTCAACAATTCGGTAATCCGCACTGTGAAGGGCGCCTGTAAAGCCTCCGGTAGTAAAATTCAGCACCGGCATGAGATGGGAAAGATCCCCCACATCAGTGGATGCGGCAATATGCTGGGTAAGGTCTGCCTTTTGAATATTCAGTGGAGGCGTTGAGAAAGATTTTTCACCTGCGATGCTCTCCGCTGCTTCCCATAGTGAAGAGGGGGCAGGGGAAGCAATAACGGGAAAATAACCGGGAAAATCATTAATTTCAACCTCAGCTCCCAGTGCGTAGGCGCCGGCTTTAAAGGCTCTGTCGGTTTTCATGCAGGCATCCTTAATGGCCTCAAGGCTGTTGGCCCGGATCATCACCTCTGCCACCACCTCATCGGGAACCACATTCACAGCACTTCCGCCCTTATGAATTATCCCATGAACGCGAACATGATCCGAATCCTTAAAGGTTTCCCTCTGATACGCCAGAGCGCTTAAACCCAGGGAAGCGGCATTGAGGGCATTGATACCGTCAAAGGGAGCCGCGCCTGCGTGAGCCGCCTTTCCTTTAAAGATAGCCCTTTTGGATAAAAAACCGTTGGTGGGGATGCTTCCCACGAGAATATCGCTGTCGCTTGCGGCCAGATGAACATGGTGGGTAACAACCATATCCACATCATCAAAGGCGCCTTCCCGGATTAATTCGCTTTTGCCTCCAAAGCCGAAGGTCAGGCGGCCCTCGGCCAGAAGCCTATCCCTGACTGTCATATCCACATGCTCTTCGGCAGGTACGGCCATAAAGAGAACCTGACCGGACAACGTGCTTTTTACAGTGGGATCGGACAGTGCCAGAGCCGCGCCCAGAATGGCGGTCAGCTGTATATTGTGGCCGCAGGCGTGGGACATGTTGTTTTCCTTGTTGACATGGGGATGGGTATCGCAGCGTATGCCGTCCAGCTCCCCGATAAGCGCCACAGATGGACCCTGGACTTCCTCACGACTGGGAAAAAGCCTTGCCTTAACGCCGGTTACTGCAAGGCCCTCCTCTGTAGAGAGCTCCAGCTTTTTTAAGAATGCGGCGGCTTTTTCTGCGGTCCGTGTTTCGCAAAAACCCTTTTCGGCATGATAGTAAATATCTTCGCCAAAGGCAATAAGCTCTTCTTTATGTTCATCGATAATCTCGAGTATGCGTTTTTCTATGGCATCCATTTTTATCGCCTGCCTTTCCTGTAACAGGGGCGGCGCTCCTTAAGCTTTCGGAGGTCTCCTCCTGTGTTTGGTTTAAATTGTATTAAACCTATAGGTTTATGTCAAGCTGACACAGGATTCTCTTGTAATCCAGAAGAGGTGATATGCCTGGCTTCACACCTCTGTAAAGATAATAC
>JAFADM010000004.1 GCA_023424865.1 Bacillota bacterium
GGTAACCACCCTCGCGATTGCCCTGATAGCCGCCCTCACGGTTGCCTTGGTAGCCGCCTTCACGGGGCTTCCATTCACCCTGGCGCTGACCCTGGTAACCACCCTCGCGATTGCCCTGATAGCCGCCTTCACGGTTGCCCTGGTAGCCGCCGCCTTCACGAGGCTTCCATTCACCTTGGCGCTGGCCGTCGCGATTACCCTGATAGCCGCCCTCACGGTTGCCTTGGTAGCCGCCTTCACGGTTGCCCTGATAACCGCCCTGGCGATTGCCCTGGTAACCGCCTTCACGGTTCCCCTGGTAGCCGCCCTCGCGGTTCCCTTGATAGCCGCCCTCGCGGTTCCCTTGATAGCCGCCGCCTTCACGAGGCTTCCATTCCCCCTGGCGTCCGCCTTGAGGTCCGCCGGCTGGCCTGCCTGCCGCACCGCCGTCGCGATTGCCCTGATAACCGCCTTCACGATTACCCTGGTAGCCGCCTTCACGAGGTTTCCATTCACCCTGGCGTTGACCGTCACGATTGCCCTGATAGCCACCCTCACGGTTGCCTTGGTAGCCGCCTTCACGAGGCTTCCATTCTCCCTGGCGTTGGCCGTCACGATTACCCTGGTAGCCACCCTCGCGGTTGCCCTGATAACCCTGTCCGTAACGCTGACCGTCCGGCCTTCCGGCTTCACGTGCATGACCGCCGTCCTGCTGGCGTCCCATGTCACTTCTGGGCTGGTCATTTCTAGGCCTTTCCTGTCTTTCGTCGGCCTGTCTTTCATCCCTGATGGGTCTGTCGTTTTTCTCCTGGAATTTGGGACCGTCTGTTTTACCTTTGCTCTCGTCCGGTCTGCTTTCTGCTTGCTGTCCCACTTTAAGGTCAGTTCTCTCTTTTGCTAAATCCGATGTTCTCTCCATAGAATCCTCATCACTAATTTTGACCTCGGCCTGTTCTTTTCCGGCTGAAGCTTTCACTGGCGCTTCCTCATGCTGTGCCTTGTGTGAAGGCGCAGCATCGGGCTGTTTTATTTGAGCGGCAGCAAATTCCTGAACTTTTTCCTTTTCACGAACTGCAACCGGTTCCTGTTGTGGGGTACGTTCACTAAAACCGGGTTTTTCTCCGCCAGCTGCCGGTTTCTCTTCCGTCTGCGGCTTTTCCTGCACCCTGGGTGCTTCCTGGACAGGCGCGGGCCTTGAGAATTCCGGCTCATTTGCAGCTGCCGGTTCCTGGGCTGAGGAATCTGAAGGCTTATCCGTTACATGGGATACCTTCTTTATGCTTAATATATCATCCACCGGCTTTTTGGGCTTATCACCGGCCACAACCGGTTCTGCGGCTTCAACTTTAGGCGGCGGAGCAGATTCCTGCACACGCTTCTCCACCGTCTCCTCATCTTCAGGCCTGGGCCGTTTGCGAATACCTGGCGAGCGTTGCTCCGCTCCGCGGGTATAACCGGCCATGAGTCCGTCATTAGAGTCGGAAGAACGAATGTAGTTTCTTCTTTCCGGCTTTTTGTCCCGGCTGGTATCATGGCTTTGCTCGTCGCGTATGATGACTTCCGTTTTTCTAATAATACGGGGGGCGTTCTTTCTTGCCGCGTTATCCGCATGATCAGATTTTGATTCGGAATCACTCTGAGAAGGTGCCGAGCTGCCCTTATTGATACGATTAACCATGCCAATATGCTTATACAATTTGGCCAGCTCATCATCCTCCAAAGTCGTCATATGACTCTTTGGGTGAATATTGATCTCCTCGAGTTTTTCCATGAGTCGCTTACTGGTAACATTAAGTTCCTTGGCAAGCTCATGAATTTTCAGTTTGTTCAAAAAGGCCACCCCCGTGTGTCGAATTTGCATGTTCTAAACCATAGCCGATAAGTTCCCGGAGTCTTCCGGAAAAACCCTGATCGGTTATTGCGATGACCGAATACATGGCTTTACCCAGCATTCGACCAAGTCCTTCCCTGTCTCCGAAGTTCAGCAGCTGAACCTGTTTTAGGGCGCAAGCTCCGCTGATCTTCTTTTTCGTGTTTTCCGAAGCATCATGGGCAACGATTACAAGCGATGCCCGACCATGCCTCACGGCATTCTCCGCAAGCGCTTCGCCTGCGGCTACCGCCCCAGCTTTACGCGCCAGTCCGATAAAACCATAAACCTTATTTTCCGACATATGCCTCCAATTGTTTTTGTATTTCATCGTAGACCGATTCGGGAATTTCACAGCTAAATTCGCGACTTATGCCCTTCACCTTTCGGGCCTGCTCAAAGCATTCCATGTTTTTGCAGATATAGGCGCCGCGACCGTTTTTCTTTCCGGTGGGGTCAACGAAAATCACATTTTCATTATTCTTAACTATCCTTAAAAGTTCCCTTTTATCCTTCATCTCCCTGCATCCCACACAGCGTCTCATGGGAACCTTTTTTGCTTTCATTCGTCTCACCGTCCCATTTATTATAAACCAAACGAGCCCATTCGGCTTAATTCTGCAAAACTTTTTCTTTAAGAAACAACTTCTTTTTTATAAGAAGCTCCCTTTATTACCAGCAAAGAACGATTTAATGGAATTCAGAAGTTATTTTACAGAAGATCCTCTTCCTCATTTACTTCTACTTCAACATCAAAATCTCCTTCAACGTCGGGCACATTTTCCTCCACTGCCTCGTCCAGATCTTCAAAATCAGCGTTTTGTGCTTCCACCGGCTCATCCAGTTCATCAAAATCGTCGTTTTGCGCTGCAACAGGCTCATCCAGTTCATCAAAATCGTCGTTTTGTGCCGCAACAGGCTCGGGATGGAACAGTTGAAGCTCAATTTGGCTTCTAAGCTGGGATTCGCTCTTTATATCAATTTTCCAGCCGGTCAGTTTGGCTGCCAGTCTTGCATTCTGACCTTCCTTGCCAATGGCCAGGGACAATTGAAAATCAGGCACCACCACCCGGGCGATTTTAGCTTCCTCATCGAGGTCAACCTGAAGAACCTTTGCGGGGCTTAAGCTGCTTGCAATATACTCCTCAGGGTTGGCACTCCATTTAATGACATCAATCATCTCGCCTTTAAGCTCTTCAACAATGGCACGGATACGGCTTCCCTTCTGTCCGACACAGGCTCCCACAGGATCCACGTCTTCATTGCGGGAGTAGATGGCAATCTTTGTTCTGCTTCCCGCTTCACGTGCGATGGTTTTAATTTCCACCGTACCATCGGCGATTTCAGGCACCTCCAGCTCAAGAAGGCGCTTTACCAGTCCGGGATGGGTTCTTGAGACATAAATCTGAGGGCTCTTATTGGTCTTCTTTACATTAATAACATAAATTTTTATACGATCATGAACATTATACTTTTCTCCGGGAGTCTGTTCGCCCGGGGGCAGAACAGCTTCCACCTTGCCCAAATCAACAATTATATTCTTCCTGTCAAAACGGCTCACAATTCCGTTTACAATATCTTCCTCGCGGCTTGAGAATTCATCGAAAATAATTCCTCTTTCAGCTTCCCGAATCCGCTGCATGACAACCTGTTTGGCGGTCTGTGCTGCAATACGTCCGAATTTGCGGGGAGTTACCTCTACCTCAACGATGTCACCTATTTCAAAATCAGCCCCAAAACGCTTTGCCTGTTCCAGGGACATTTCGCCTGCGGGATCCGTGACTTCCTCCACAATGGTCTTAAGAGCATAAACTCTGACTTCCCCTGAACTTTTTTCGATGGTTACCTCAACATTCTGAGCAGAGCCAAAATTTCTTTTATAAGCTGAAATTAAGGCCTGTTCAATGGCCTCAACAAGGATATCCTTGTTAATTCCCCTTTCTTTTTCCAACTGTTCAAGGGCGTGAAGCAACTCAGCGCTCATCTCATGCATTCCTCCTGTATTAAAAATCAATCACTTTTTTCACTTTTGCTATTTGTTCTTTTGGGAAAACCTTTGCTGTCTCCGATCCGATGGTTAGAGTAACGCTGTTATCGTCAAAGCTTTTCAGAATGCCGTCAAATCGCTTGACGCCATCAATCGCCTTAAACAGCCTGATTTCAACATGGCTGCCCAATGCCTTTTCAAAATCCCTCGGCGTTTTGAGAGGCCTTTCGAGACCCGGAGATGAAACTTCAAGATAATAGGCGTTGGGTATGGGATCCAGCTCATCAATCCTGTCATTCAGCGGTTTGCTTACCTTTTCACAGTCATCCAGGGTTACTCCCCCGGTTTTGTCAATATAAATTCTTAAGAACCAGCTTCCGCCTTCTTTAACAAACTCCACGTCCACCAGCTCGCAGCCCACTTCATCAGCGATAGGCTGTGCCAGTGTCCGCACAAGATCCGATATGCTTTGTTTCGCCATGCACCCTTACCTTTCTTCTATTTGGTGAAGCCTGTGTTCTCCTTTATAGGTAAAGGAGACAATCGCAGAGGCAAGTACCCCGGATAAAAGTATTCCGGAACCCCGCATGCACCGAACATGTAACCTCATTCGGTCCGTGAAAACATAAAGAGTGGGAATCCCCACTCTTAACACTACAAACAATCAAACAAACTAATAATACCATAGTAATAAGGTTATGTAAATAACTATTTTTCAAACGCTCATTAAGCTATCGGGCACCGCAAGATACTTTCGGTCGCTGAAAGGCGTTGCCTTTTAGGCGTTCATGCTATATGATCTTCTCTATCATTCTACTCGTCCTTCAGGTTTAATATTCCCCATTTTGGGCATGAGGAGGCAGAAATGCGCATCGTTGGGATAATTGCCGAATACAACCCCCTTCATTCAGGGCACCAATACCATATTCGCGAGGCCAAAAAAGCGGCCGACGCAGAGGGCGTGGTCTGTGTTCTAAGCAGCAGCTTCGTCCAGCGGGGGGAGCCCGCATTTTTGCGAAAGCATGCCCGGGCTCTTATGGCTTTAAACTCAGGTGCGGATTTGGTGCTTGAGCTTCCGGCAGCCTTTTCAAGCGCCTCAGCCGAATACTTTTCAGGGGCGGCGGTGGGGCTTTTAAATGCTCTGGGATGTGTGGATGTGTTGTCTTTCGGCAGCGAAGAAGGCTCGCTTCCCCCTCTTTTGGAGGCTGCCTCCCTCTTGGCGTCGGAACCGCCTGATTTTAAGCTAAAACTGAAGGATGCCCTTTCTTCGGGACTTTCCTTCCCCGCAGCCAGACAAAAAGCGCTGTCCGGCTGTCTTTCCGAGGCCGCCTCAAGGGTGGTGGAATCACCCAACAACATTCTTGCCGTAGAATATTTAAAGGCTCTTAAGCGCCTGGGAAGCGGCATAACCCCTTCGACGCTCCGGCGCGAAGGCCAGGGCTATAACGATACCCGCCTGGGGCCCTCCTTTTCCAGTGCCACGGCCATACGCAGCGCACTGATGCAAACCCCTTCCAGCCTTGAAGCTGTAAAAGCAAATATGCCGGAAGAAAGCTTTTCCATTTTAGCCCGGGAGCAGGCTGCCGGTTTCGGCCCTGTCACCTGGGACCACTTTGAGACTATCGTACTGCATCGGCTGAGGACGGGAACTCTCAGTTATCTGGCAGAGCTTCCCTATATGGGAGAGGGACTTCACTACCGTCTTAAGGAGGCCTCCTTTAAGGCTGTTTCCATAGAGGAGCTCATAAGCCTTTCCGCTTCTTCCCGCTATCCCAGCGCCCGTATCCGCCGTATTTTATGCGCCTTAATTACCGGCATGACACAGGAATTTTTAAACGAGCTTAAGGAAAATGGCTATGTACGTTATCTGAGAGTACTTGGTTTCAATGCCAAAGGACGGGAAATATTGGCCGGAACGAAAAAAAGAGCCGGCTTGCCCTTTCTTATCCGTCCGGCCGATTATAAACGGCTGGGTGACAGTCTGGCAATCCGGCTCTTTGAACACGAAATACATTCCACGGACACCTATGCTCTTGGTTTTCCCAAAAAGCAGCTCCGAAAAGGGGGCCTGGAGCTTACAACGCCCCTTATCTCAGCTTTGCATCAAAGCTCTTTTCCAGAGCCTTGAGAATACGCTCCATGGCCTGGTTGACCTCGTCATCCTTGAGCGTTCTGTCTGAGGCTCTGAAGGTAAGGGCAAAGGCCGCGCTCTTGCTTCCCTCCTGAACCTGGCTGCCTTTATAAACGTCGAAAAGCTGGGCACTCTCCAGGAATTCCCCGCCCTTGGAGCGAATGGTCTTTATTAATTCATTGACATAAAGCTCATCCTTTATAACCACGGCCAGATCTCTTTCAATAGCCGGGAAGCGCGGCAGGGAACGGCTCTGCTTCACGGCAACCGAAGCCTCAATAAGCACTGAAGCATCCAGCTGGGCGGCATAGGTTCTGCCAGGGCATTCGGTTTTTTCCGCTACATCTGGGTGAATTTCACCCAGAATCCCTCCATCCTTAACCGAACCGTCAGAGGACTTTACCAGGAGCCTTGCCGTTCGGCCCGGATGGAATTCGGGAGCCGTCTTTTCAGGCACAAATTCGTAATCCTCAATGCCCATAACCATCAAAAGCTGCTCCACGGCACCCTTAAGGTCAAAGAAGTCCTCTCCGGGGCCATAGAGGCCCAGGGCAAGCCTTTCCTTTTCCTCAGGCAGGGTTTCCCCTTCTACGGGATGATAGGTATAGGCCAGTTCAAAGAGCCTCGCCCCAGCGATTTTACGGCTGCTGTTGAGGGCCAGGGTTTTGAGCATTTCAGGAAGCATGGTAGTTCTCATAATGCTGTAGTCCTCACCCAGAGGGTTGGAAATGACAACGGCCTTGCGCCTTAAGTCCGAAGCAGGCAGGCAAAGCAGATCAAACACCTTTGGGCTTGTGAAGCTTAAGGTGCAGGCCTCATAGAAGCCGCAGCCGGTAAGGGCATTTTTAATAACGTCCTCCATCTTCTGCTTGTAGGACTTCCTCCCCTGGGTGGATTCCTTTCCGGACATCAGGCTGGGAGTGATATTGTTGTAGCCGTAGAAGCGGGCGACTTCCTCGCTGAGGTCGGCAAACTGCTCAATATCCGGCCTGAAGGAAGGCACAGTCAGCAGCATTGCCTTTGTATCCACGACAAATTCCAGGCTTTCAAAAATTTCAACCTTTTTTTCAACAGGGATGGCAGCCCCCAGATAGGCATTGATCCTGTCCGGCTCAAAGGGCAGTCGTCTCAAAGCGCCCTCGGAAGGGTTGCAGTCAATAACCCCCTTAACCACCTTTCCCGCGCCCAAAAGCTCAATAAGCTCGGCACAGCGGTTCAGGGCGGTGATGGCATTTTCCGTATCCAGGCCTTTTTCAAAACGGCTGGAGGCCTCGCTTCTAAGCCCGAGCTTCTTGCCCGTAATGCGCACGGAGGTTCCTTTAAAGGTGGCGGATTCCAAAAGTATGGTTGAAGTGGCAGACGTAATTTCGGAATTCTCTCCCCCCATAACACCGGCAATGCCCACAGGCTTTTCCCCATCGGCAATAACCAGCATCGTGGGATCCAGCTTCCGGTCCTGTCCGTCCAGCGTCTTTAGAACCTCCCCTTCCCTTGCGGTGCGCACCACAATGGAGGCATCCTTCACATTGGCAAGATCAAAGGCATGCATGGGCTGGCCGTATTCCAGCATAACGTAGTTGGTAATATCCACAATATTATTAACCGGACGCATGCCTGCCGCAGAAAGCCTTCTTTGCATCCATGCGGGAGACGGTTCCACTTTAATATCGGTAACCACTCTGGCGGTATAACGGAAACATAGCTCAGGATTGCTTATAGAAACTCCGGCATAATCCGCTGCCCGGCCCTCCCCTTCTTCACGCACCGTTATCTTGGGCTTATTGAAGGGCTTTCCCAGGGTTGCGGCGGATTCTCTGGCCAGGCCCAGTACGGAAAAGCAGTCCGGGCGGTTGGAGGTGATTTCAAACTCCACTACCGTATCCAGCTCAAGAGCCTTTTTTACATCCGTTCCCGGTTCTGGGGAATTAGAGGTAAAAACATAGACGCCGTACTCAGGTGCGTCAGGAAGATAATCCTTTGTCAGGTTGAGCTCTTCAATGGAACACATCATACCGAAGGATTCCACCCCGCGAAGCTTTGAAGCCTTAATCACACCGCCGGGAAGCTTGGCCCCAACCAGGGCCAGGGGTATGGAATCCCCCTCCTTCACATTGGGAGCTCCCGTTACTATCTGGAGAATTTCACTTCCAACATCCACCCGGCAAATGCGAAGCTTATCCGCATCCGGATGCTTTTCTATGGAAACAATTTTTCCGACGACAACCTTATCTATGGCACCGCCCATATCGTGGACGCCTTCCACCTTTGAGCCCGAAAGGGTCATTGCCTCGGCATAATCACGGGCATCCACGCTGATATCAACAAAATCCTTCAACCATCCGATGGTCGTTTTCATAGTTCAATCTCATTCCTTTCCGGTAATATAGAGACTAGCCTTTAATCAAAAGCTCGGGGGTATCGAACCCACTCCCTTTTAGCCAGATTTGCTTTGGCAAAGGGCTGCGAATCAGAACTGCTTCAGAAAACGGACATCGTTTTCAAAAAGAAGCCGGAGGTCTTCAATACCGTAGCGTCCCAGTGTAATGCGCTCCACGCCCATACCGAAGGCAAAGCCGCTGTAAACCTCGGGATCAATGCCGCATTCCCTCAAAACATTGGGGTGAACCATGCCTGCGCCTAAAATTTCAACCCAGCCTTCACCCTTGCATATACGGCAGCCCGTACCTCCGCAGCCCCAGCAGGATACATCCACCTCTGCGCTGGGCTCCGTGAACTGGAAGTGATGGGGACGCAGACGAATCCGGGTTTTTTCCCCGAAAATGCCCTTAGCAAAATTCTGGAGCGTGCCGATTAAATCCCCCATGGTAATGCCCTTATCCACCACAAGTCCTTCGATCTGGTGGAAGACGGGAGAATGGGTGGCATCCACCGCATCGGAGCGGTAAACGCGGCCGGGGCAGATAATCCGGATGGGCGGCTTATGGGTTTTCATATGCCTTGCCTGTACAGGGGACGTATGGGTTCTTAAAAGCACATTGTCATTGATATAGAAGGTATCCTGAGTATCTCTGGCCGGATGATCCTTTGGAATGTTAAGAGCCTCAAAGTTATAGTAGTCCATCTCCACCTCAGGACCCTCCGCTATTTCAAAGCCCAGACCCATAAAGATTTCCTTGGTCTCGTCAAGGACGATGGTGGTGGGGTGCTTCTTACCTAGGATACTTCCTTTTCCGGGCATGGTGACATCCAGGGTTTCATTCTTAAGTCTGGCATTTTTAACTTCAGCGGCAAGTCTGTCCCGTGTCTTTCCGATGCCATCTTCAAGCGCATTGCGCACATCATTGGCCAATTGTCCGAATAAGGGCCTTTCCTCAGCTGAAAGCCCTCCCATTCCCTTCAGAATCTGAGTCAGCTCACCCTTCTTGCCAAGGTAGGCAACCTTGAAATCGTCCAACTCCCGAATATCCGTAATGGTTGCCAGCTTTTCCAGCGCATTTTGCCTAATGCTTTCCAATTGCTGCTTCATCTGAATCAGTCTTCCTTTCCGTTTCCTCCCCACAGTGTGATGGCTAATGGGGATTTTTAAACATAAAAAAACGCTTCAAGTCACAGGACGAAGCGTTTATCGCGGTACCACCCATGTTCATGCTAAAAGAGAGGATCTCTTTTGGACATGCACTCATTTGGCCTGTAACGGGGCTTACCGTCCGTCTCTACAAAAACCGCTGGGGTTTCTTCAAAACAGAAGCTCCGGAGGGAAAATTCGCCTGACGCATTCATTCCAGTGCTTACAGCCGGTGACACCGGTTCTCTTCATGAAGAGGCGCAGGTTTAAAACTCCATCATTGCTTTTAAATATAAAGGACCATTAACGTTATTATAACCAAAAATCAAAGGGTGTTCAAGGCGGTCTTAAAAACCCCGCAAAATTTAATTTAAATCAAATGCACTATTACCGGTTTAAACGTTTATTGCTAGATAGAAAAGTCAAAATAGTTAAAATCCGGTTCATCAAGATTAAAGGGTGTTTCCTGGTAAACGTAATAGTTGAGCCAGTTTCCGTAAAGCAAATTGGCATGGCCCCTCCAGGTGACGACAGGCTCCTTTTTAGGATCGTTATTCCTGAAATAGTTTTTTGGGAGAGCCATCTCCATCCCTTTATCCACATCCCGTATATATTCGCTGTAAAGGGACAGGGGATCGTATTCGGAATGCCCCGTCACAAAAATTTGCCGGCCGTCCCTGGACGCAGCCACATACACTCCGGCCTCTTCGGATTCGGAGAGAATGACTAAATCCTCAACCTTCTCGATATCTTCCTTCTTCACTTCCGTATGACGGGACTGAGGAACATAAAAAACATCGTCAAAGCCTCTGAAGAGCTTTACATACTTCTCAGTCACATAATGGGGGAAAACGCCGAAAAGCTTTTTGTCCAGCAGGTATTTGGGAATTCCGTAATGATAGTAAAGTCCGGCCTGTGCTCCCCAGCAGATATGATAGGTGGAAAACACATTGGTTTTGCTCCACTCCATGACTTCCGTCAGTTCATCCCAGTAGGTAACCTCTTCAAAGGGCATCTGCTCAACGGGGGCTCCTGTTATAATAAGGCCGTCAAACCGCTGATTCCTAACTTCGTCAAAGGTCTTGTAGAAGGAGTTCAAATGCTCCTCCGGCGTGTTCCTGGAAGTATAGGATCGGGGATGCAGCAGCTGAATATCCACCTGTAATGGTGAATTTCCCAAAAGCCTTAATATTTGAGTCTCCGTAACTATCTTTGTGGGCATCAGATTCATAATTGCAATTCGCAAAGGACGTATGTCCTGATGCATCGCTCGATCTTCACTCATTATAAAGATGTTTTCCTTTTGCAGGGTTTCAAAAGCCGGCAGACTATTGGGAATTTTAATCGGCATGGCTAATCCTCCTTCTTTACCTATTCCTGGTTTAATATTGCCTGTCGGACAGGCATCATTATGATTCTATTTTGACTTTCACTGCCTGTCAATGATTAAATGGGTACCAGCTTGGCAGCGGCCCTGGCAGCGGAGCCATGAAAAAACACCGTATCATCTTAGAATCCGGTATATTAGACGCCTTCAATAATCTTATTGACAGCCTTCCCCATTTGTTGTAGCATTTGCCCAGTTAGATTAAACTAACACACACAATGCACCCTAATAGTTAGCGAACGCTAACTATTAGGGCAAGACAGGGAGGTTATGAAAAATCATGAGAAAATCTGGAAAAATCGGCCGCAGGCTTTTATCTCTATTGCTGGCGGCAATGCTGCCGCTGGCGTCCGCAAACGGCGCTCTGGCTGCGGAGCAGGCATGGGCGGACGGCAGTTATGACGGCTCCGCTCAGGGCCGTAACGACAAGGTTGAAATACGCGTTTCCATAGCTGAGGGTGAAATTACAGCGATTGAAACGGTCAGCCAGAACGAGACCCCCGACTACTGGGAAAAAGCCTTGGGCATGGTTGACAAAATTCTGTCGGCCCAGTCGGCGGACGTGGACATTGTCAGCGGGGCAACCTACAGCAGCACCGCCATAAAAAACGCGGTCAGCGAGGCTCTGGACAAGGCAGCCGCAGCGGCGGCCATTGGATTCTCCGGCGGAACGGGAACCTGGCTGGATCCTTACGTTATTTCCAGTGAAGCGGGTTTTTACTGGTTTCAGGAGCAGGTGAACGCCGGAAACAGCTATGCCGGCCAATACATCGCACTGGATCAGGACATTACGCTTTCCCGGCAATGGATCCCCATTGGAACTTCCGGCGCCCCCTTTGCCGGCAGCTTTAACGGACAGGGCCACACGATCTCCGGCCTTTCCATGGGCAGCTCAGAGAGCCGCTCCCCGCAAATTTACGCCGGGCTGTTCGGTTATGCGCTGAATACGGCGGTTCTGAGAAATATCCGGGTCGAGAACGCCGCCATTTATACGGAAGCCGCTTCCACCGCCTACGGAGGTGTTCTGCTGGCCTACGCAAAGACCGACAGCGGCAGCGGTCAGGGCACGTTAATCGACCATTGCTTCGTTACGGGTGTGCTGGATGTAAAAACCTCCGATAAAGCGGCCATGGTTGGAGGCCTTGCCGGTTTCACAAACCAGTACGGCGTGATAGCCAATAGCGGCGCGGATGTTGACATAACGTTAAGCACAGGCTCGGGGGTTCTTAACGCCGGTGGGCTCGTGGGCTTTCCGAGCATCAATACACTGACCATGAACGGCTATGCCTTGGGCGATTTATCCGTATTCTCCAGCAACGCCAATGCCAACGCCGGAAGCCTGGCAGGTACCGTCAACGGCATATTCTACAACTGCTACGCCGCAGGGAACGTCTCCCAGGAAGCGGACTCCGCCGCGTCCGTCGGCGGCCTGGCAGGCAATATCCCCTCCTCCGGCATTGTGCTGAGCAGCTATTACGACAGCGACCGATTTGATGCCGCGGTTAAGAACGTAAGCGGAAGGGTTGACGACAGCGTTCTGGGCATGAACGCCGCAGAGCTCTCTTCCTCCGAATTTGCCGCTGCCCTGGGGAATAATCTTTCTTCCTCGGCACAAAGCGCCGCATCGGACAAGATTGAGACCTACCGTTCATCGGTGGCCACCTTCAAGGTCAGCCTGTCCCAGCTCACCTCCGAGATCGACGGGGAATTTTACGATTGGACGGCGAGCGAAGGTACGGTGACCCTCACCGATTCTTTGTGGGTTCCCGCTGACCCGGACAGCTCTTTTTTCAACGGAGGCGACGGCTCGGAGGAAGCTCCCTATGAAATTGACAACGAAGGGCAGCTGCGTGCCTTTGCCGTTTCGCTCAACGACAAAATTGACTATGCGGGCAAGCATGTCAAGCTCACCAGCGACATTGCGCTCAGCGGCGGCTGGACCCCTGTGGGCGAGGGTGAATACGCATTTTCCGGAACCTTTGACGGCTGCGGAAAAACCATTTCCGGCCTTACCATCGGTACGGCGGAAAGCCCTGTTCAGGATACGGGCGACGGGGTTTACTACGGGCTGTTCGGCGTTTTGAGCGGAGCCACGGTGCGGGATCTTTCCATTGAGGCCGGCATCTATGTGTCCAGCTCCTACTCCAGCTATGTGGGCGGCCTGGCGGGCTATTGCGCCGATTCGCTGATTGACGGCGTGTCCGTCTCCGGTACACTATGGGGCAGAACCACCAATGAAAAGGCCAATATTTTTGTGGGCGGCGCTATCGGCATGCAGTATAAGGGGCAGCTTGCCAACAGTGCCGGCAGCGCGGCCGTACGCGCGGAGGCCGTGG
Source organism: Bacillota bacterium (assembly GCA_023424865.1). Next base: position 13,217 of record JAFADM010000004.1, read on the forward strand.
GCGGCATTGCCGAGGCGGGCGGTCTTATCGGTCTTAACAACCGGGCTTTAACCGCAAACTGCCTTGCCACCGGGAGCGTCTCCGGTACGGCAAAGCGCGGGACGGAAAACGGTGTGGAATATGAGGGCATGGCCGCCTCGGGCGGAATCACCGGGGTTCACGCAGGCGATATGGTCAACTGCTACGCCACAGGCAGCACCTCCTCGGATACCTTTTCCTATTATGTGGGCGCTCTGGCGGGCTGGGTAACCGGCATCGGCAATCTGTATGACAGCTATTACAATACCGAGTCCTCGCAGACGGTTGAAAATAAGGCGGTGGATCCCGTCGTGGCCGCAGGCTGGCTGGTAGGCCCGGGAGTCAATGATGAAGGCGAGCCTTATTCCGGCAGCATTTCCTATCAGGTTGAAGGCCTGAAGGCCTCCGAAATGGCCCATGAGGATTTTGCGGCCAAGCTCAACGGTAATTTCTCGGCTTTTCCTCTCGACATGGCAGCAGCCTATCCCGGCGTCGCCCTGAGACAGTGGGTTCTCGCGGACAACCTTGTCCTGCCCGCGGGCGAAACGGCGAGCATTACCTTCGCAGAACCCGATATTGAGCTTCCCGTAACCCAGCCCAACTACATGGACGGCGTCTATTACGGACGCTCGACGGAGGGGCTCCTCATTGTAACGCTTACCATTGGGAACGGAAGGATCCTTGCCGTGGACGCAGGAAACAGCTATGTCCCGGCTGTCGACGCCATATTAAGCGCCCAGGGAACAGATACGCTGGACACGTCCACAGAGGACCTGCAGCGGCTGAAATCCGCGGTGGATACCGCACTCCAGAAGGCAAAAACAGCCGATACCACCGGCTACGGCGAGGTGAACCCCTCCCTTTTTGCCGACGGCTCCGGCACTCAGTCATCCCCCTATCTCATCTCCAACGAAACCCAGCTTCGGGCTTTTGCTGCGGCAGTCAATACGGATGAGAATTTTTCCGGTAAATACATAAAGCTTTCGGCGGACATCACGCTTACCCAACAGTGGACTCCCGCCGGTGGCAACACCCCCTATCCCTTCTCCGGCAGCTTCGACGGAAACGGCCACACTGTCTCGGGGCTGACCATAGGCTCCGCTGATGCTCCCGCAAAATATCAGTACGCCGGACTGTTTGCCTATATTGAAAACGGCACGGTGACGAATCTGAAGCTGAAGGATGTGGCTATCACCACTGAAAACAGCGGCAGCAGCCGTATTTATGCCGGCGGGCTGACAGGCTTTATCGATCAGTCCGTCTATTCCGGCGGCAGCATTACGGGCTCCTCCGGCTATATCGACAATGTGTCCGTGACCGGTAAGGTATCCGTCTCCAGCAACTCCGGAGCGGCTTACGCGGCGGGACTGGCATCCTCCGTCATTCGGGGCACAATCACCAACTGCTCCGCAGACGTACAAATTACGGCTTCCTCCAAGTCGGCCTACGTTTATGCGGGAGGGCTCACCGGCATCTTTGCCCGGGCGGGTCTCTTCAATAACCGAATCTCCGGCGCCATAACCGTCTCCTCTTCCCTTAACAAGGCCTCTCTCGGCGGTCTGGCCGGCATGCATTCCGGCGTGTCATTCAACAATTTCTCGGATATCACCCTTCTGGCCGCCAATACCACGGGCGACTTAGGCGCTCTGGCCGGACGCAACACCGGTATCGGCCTGATGCTTCCCGGTTACTTTAACGCCACACAGACGCAAAAGGCCGGAAACACCGACTATTCCGGCCAGGGTGTAGGTGTCGTTATTTCCGGCGAACAGGACGGTATGGGTGTCGTACAGGGCTTGACCGGAAAAACGGCAGAAGAAATAGGAGCTGGCGATTTAACCGGGCTTCTCAACGCGGGAATCGCGGACGCCGCTTCCTTGACCCGGGCCACCTCCTTGCTGGAAAGCAACTGGAAGGTTTCCATGCCCTCAGGGGTTAAGCTTTTCGGCTGGCAGCAGTCCGGAGCTACCGCGGTTCTGGCAGTACCGGACTTGGGTGACTCCGATGATTCCAACGACGACGGCGGCTCTTCGGACGGAGGCTCCTCTTCCCCCTCCTCAACTCCCGCCCCTTCCGCCACCGTTTCCGGCTCAAAAGCTACCCTAACGCTTACCCTCACTCCGGGCGCAAACGGCTTGTCCTCCGGCTCGATGACAGCCGCCCAGGTAAGCGACGTACTTGCGAAGGCTCAGGCTGCGGCTGCCAAAACCGGCGACAAGCCTCAGATAGAAATCCGCCTTGACGGAACCGACGGATCCGACATTGTCCGGGTAACCCTTCCCGGCGCTTCCGTACAGAGCCTGGCAACCGGAGGCGTGAACGGGTTTATTATCTCAAGCGCTCTTGGCGCCATGGCCTTCGATGAGGAGGCGCTTGGGACGATATCCGGCACAGGCTCGGGCGATGTGGTTTTCACCGTGTCAAAGGTCGATGAAGCCTCCCTTCCCGACGCGGCCGTTCAGGCTGTCGGCAACCGCCCGGTATATGAATTCAGCGTGGCCCGCGGCGGAAAAACCCTTTACAGCTTCGGCGGCAGCGTCACCGTAGCCATCCCTTACACCCTTAGGGCAGGGGAAGACGCAAATGCCGTCGTAATCTACTATATCAATGACAACGGCGGTCTTGAGACGGTTACAAACGGGCGTTACAACGCTGCCACGGGAACTGTGGTATTTACCTCGACCCACTTTTCAGCCTATGCGGTGGGCTACAACAAGATCTCCTTCACCGATGTTTCCGACGCAGCGTGGTACGCCGACGCGGTGACCTTCCTGGCGGCCCGTGAGATTACCTCGGGTACCACGAAAACCACTTACAGCCCCAACGCAACCCTCACTCGAGGCCAGTTTATTACGCTCCTGCTTCGCGCGTACGGCGTTGCGGCGGATGTTAATCCGTCCGACACCTTCTCCGACGCGGGAGACACCTATTACACCGGCTACCTTGCGGCGGCCGGGAGACTGGGCATCTCCAGCGGCGTAGGCGGCAACCGGTTTGCTCCGGACACAGCCATCACCCGTCAGGAAATGTTCACCATGCTGTATAACGCTCTGAACGTTTTGGGACAGCTTCCGGACAGCGAGGGAGACAGACAGCTGTCCGACTTTACGGACAGCGACAGCGTGGCCGCCTATGCCCGTGAAGCCTTGGCTTATCTGGTGAAAACAGGTGTTATAAGCGGCAGTGACGGCCAGATCCAGCCCGAGAGCACCGCCACACGGGCCCAAATGGCCCAGGTTCTGTTTCATTTGCTGGGGAAATAATCCGTCACAGACTGCCTGATGGCAGATTCCTGGTGAAGAGACACCCAAAAGTCAAGTAAATCAAAAGAGCATCCGCGTATTTGCGGATGCTCTTTTGATCACATGAGTAAGTCTGTAAGCCGGGTTCTGTCTTAAATGATCATCTATCTACGCCGGGTATTACTACCAAGCTTCAGCCACCTCTTAAGGAGCAGGCGGGCCGCCTGTGTGCTCCTTACACGGTGTTGCTCCAGGTGGGGTTTACAGAGCACCCTTCGTCGCCGTCGGGCCGGTAAGCTCTTACCTTACCTTTCCATCCTTACCCGGAATATCCGGCCTGTTCTCACAGACCTCTACCCAGGCGGTTTATTTCTGTTGCACTTTCCTTAAAGTCACCTTCACCGGGTATTACCCGGCACCCTTGCCCTTCGGAGCCCGGACTTTCCTCGTTCACGGCCTTTCGGCACTGTGACCGCGACCATTCGGCTTACTCACTGCAACACAATATTTTATACGTTTTTACATTTGGTGTCAAAGTAAAAAACTGTAAATCAGAGTTCTATAATACCCAAAACGGTAGACTTGTTATGTATCACCATTTCACCGGAATCCCCCGAGGTTATTTCACCTATGGAGAGGGTGCCGTAGACATCAAAGCCAAGCTGATTCTGGATATTGGCCAGCTCCTCATTAAACCGTTCTTCCAGGAACATAGCCCTTGAGATGCAGTCAAACAGTACAGGAAAATAATTTGGGGGTGCAATGGACGCGCAGTAGGAAGCGATTTGCTTGGAAGAATCCAGCAGGGTTTCCGCGTCTCCCTTCAGAACATATAAATCCTTTCCCTGAGGAATGTCTGCCACACAGATAATCTCATTGTTCCCGTTGAGTCCTATTGGATCTCTGACAATCAGGCTGCCGTCCTCGGTTGGTATTCCAAAGGGATGATCCTTGGCATAGGTGAAGAAGTCCTCCCTGAAAAGGGTGATATGCTCTTCTTCCTCTATAACATGCTTGTAGACCTCAAAGGCATTGGCATCGTCCAGCTGAATGAGAGTATTTTCTTCCGATTCTTTTATAAAGAAGGGACCCTCAAGCTTTTTCCAGCCATGCTTGACGGCCAGGCTTATATCGTGCTTTATGACGCAGATATAGGCAGCATCCTTGTAAGTGCCCTTATTATCAAAAATACATGGCCGGTGAATGAGATCATAAAAGCCTCCCCCTCCGCCAATGTATTTCACCCGTGTTCCCAGCTTACGGCATACGGTATCCGCCAGATCCGGCATTTTACTTGAAAGGCCGTCAGCCAAAAAGATGCCTGTGGTATTGGAGAGGGTTTCGGGATCAAGCTTTACACGCATTAAATGAGGAAGTACGAGTCCGCAGTATACGGGATTGAGAAGCTTAAGAATAAAGCCCTCTCTTTTCATCTGCTTTTTAACAAGAAGACCGGGGAAAACACCTCCGAAAAAACGCAGGTTTTGGGAGTTTAAATAATCAATCAACTCACCTAGCTTGTGGGCGGACTTGTCCCCAACTAAAATCATCATCTGCTCCGACGGACCGGGTGCTGTTGCGGCCGCAAAAGCTTTCAGGTCTTCCAGGGTTTCAAAATACATACACTCTCTCCTATTTACCTATAATGCTATTGAGATCTGTTACGGCTTTTCGTGACAGCTTTTGCTTTATTTTCTCTTTTTAGCTTCTGATGCTGCTGCGTTTTTTGTCACAGTGATCCGCTGGGTTATATTTCCTCATTATATTGAAAAAAGCGGCACATTGACAGAGCTTTCATAAATTTAATATTTAATGAACCAAACTTAATAAAATAAAGCCTTTACGGGCCCAGAGTAATGTGAGGTTTGAGCTTTTCAAGAGTTTTTTCACCAATGCCTTTTATGTTGAGAAGGTCCTCCGGCTTTTTGAAGGGTCCTTTTGTCTCCCGATAAGCAATAATCGCCTTCGCCTTCACCTCGCCTATGTTTGGAAGCTCCATTAAGGCAGTCATATCCGCTGTATTAATATTAATTGCTCCGCTGGTGCTCCCGGCGGGTTCACCTGAAGGCGCTGATGAATTCTGTGGAAGAGGGGTACTCTCCGCCTGTCCGGTATTTCCCGAATCCTTCTCCTGAGTCGAATTCGCCTGGGGTGAAGGTGTCGCCTGGGGTAAAGGTGTCGCCTTGGCTTCCAAGGTGGGAGAAGGCATATTTTCAACACTTATCCGGTCAGGCCTGTTTCCGGATATTAAAAGAAAAGCGGCAAGCAGCAGAGCTGCCAGAACAAGGGCTCCCGCTCCGGCATATTCGGGAGCAAGGGTATAATTTTCCGAACCGATTTTCAATTTCATATTTTATTCCACTTTCTTCTATTTTGATAATATTATAACATTTCGTTTTGGTATTTCATACTCCCTCCTTGCATCGGTTCTTAGGCCCTCCGTCCTGGCCAAATGGCATCAAACCGGAATTATGACGCATTTCTCATATGCAGGGTCCGGACAAATTATTACGAATTTATGATGATTGGATAGGAAACTTGAGTAAAAGGGAATCCTGACATATAATAAAGCGTATAGACGCAAAAAACGTTCGGGAGTGATCACTTTTGAAGAAATTCACTTTATATACAGCTCTTTTTGTCTTTTTTACTGCCGCTCTTATTAAGCCGCTGCCCTCTCTGGCTGCGGAAGTGCCTGAAATTGCCGCAGAAGCCTATATTCTTATGGATATGGAAACGGGTCAGGTTTTGGCTGAAAAGAATGCGGATCAACAGCGTTCCCCTGCCAGCACAACAAAAATTATGTCGGCACTGGTCGCAATTGAAAACAACAGCCTGGATAAAACCATGTCCGCTTCACAAAAGGCTATTGACAGCGTACCCTATGATTACTCCCGGGCAGGCATTCGGGTAGGTGAAACGTTAACCTTCCAAAGCCTTCTTGATTTTATGCTTATTACCTCTGCCAACGAGGCTGCCAATATCATTGCGGAAAACACCGCCTCCGACGGAACCATTTCCGGTTTTGCCGCCATGATGAATGCGGAAGCGGAAAAGCTTGGCCTTACCGGCACGCATTTTACCAATCCCGGAGGCGAGGAAGACCCTAATCATTACTCCACAGCCAGAGATCTTGCTATTCTTGCAAGAGCCGCCATGAAAAATGATATATTCAGGGAAACCGTGGGACGCATTGAGTTCAGCTTTCCTGAGACAAACATGCGTGCATCCAATCAATGGGACAATTCCGTTGTTTTTACAAATCAGCTTATTCTTTCACGCTCCAGCTATTACTCCAAGGTGACCGGCATAAAAACCGGGTGGACGGAGCTGGCTGGCCGGTGTCTGGTTTCTTCGGCAGTCAACCCCGACGGCCTGGAGCTGGTCAGTGTTATTTTAGGTGCAGCCACCACGGATCTTCAATTTTCCGAATCCCAGAAGCTTTTGGAATACGGCTTTAAGAATTTCAGCATGCAGCAGCTTGTTGTAAAGGGCAAATATGTGGACAGGCTAGAGGTTGAGGATGCGGTTGACGGAAAAAAGGTGGATCTTCTTACCTCCAACGAAATAAGCCGTATTCTTCCCAAGGATGAGAATGAGCTTAAGCAGGATCTGACACAGGTAAAAACATTGGACGAGCCTTTTAAGGCGCCCATTGAGGCCGGTCAGGTTTTAGGCAGGCTGGAATATTTCTATAAAGGGGTTTCCATTGGAAGCGTGGATCTGGTGGCCAAGGAGGGCGTGGAAAAAACCACCTTTGCCATTTTCAGAGACAAGTACATGGAGGTTGTCTCCGATCCGCGGTTTATGACCGGCGTAAAAATTGCCGGCGGAGCCCTTGTTTTCTTTATTATTCTTGTCAATGTGTTAAGAGTAATATCACGTAAAAGAAACCGCCGGCGCCGCTACAATTATACACCTTCCAAAAAGGGCGGCTCACGGCGCAAAAATTACAGATAAACAGGTTCCGCTGGGCTAAAGGAACTCATTGTTCCACCCATGCTGGAATGTTTTTATGCTCTTAAGACTTTAACGTTTCCTGCTACCCAGCACTAATACACTTTCACCTGTTAGAACATGCGCCCGCTGGGCGCACTCACAAAAAAAGGGATACCCTTGAGGGTATCCCTTTTCATTACTTTATTCGTAAATAAACCGTTAAGCTTTAAATAAATGTCAATGGCGAATTTCACTGCCATCCTCAGCGGATACAACCACTGCAACGGTTGTGTTTTCAGGGGTATTGGCCGGGAGGGCTACGGATATATCGGCAGCCTCATCCCCATCCGGGCTGCTTTGGGTTACCAGCGGCTGATCCGGCACGATTTGTTTGACAGTGGGAGCTTTCTGGGCTCTCGGATGCCGGTGCCTGGGATTGCGGGCCTGCCCTTCGGCTCCGCTCTGCTGTCCGGCGGTGGCGCCGCTGCTCCTATTCTGCTGCACAGGCGGCTGGGCCTGCACCTCTACAACAATAGGAATAATCATAGGCCTTCGCATGGTTTTACGGTAAAGGAAGGTACTGAGGTCGTCACGGATGGCATTTTTAATAGCCGTCCAGCTTCCGCGATTTTTACTCAAACTCTTTAAGAGCGCTTCACGGGCAATATTCCGAACCTCATCGATAAGCTCCTCAGATTCCTTGACATAAACAAAGCCTCTGGACATAATTTCAAGATTAGCTGCCATAGCCCCTTTGGAATCAATGGTAGCCACAACCATAATAAGGCCGTCCTCAGAGAGGATTTTCCTGTCCCTTAAAACCACATCGCCTACATCGCCCACACCAAGGCCGTCCACCAGAATGCTTCCTGCCTGTACGGAGCCGGATATTTTGGCTGATTTAGCCGTTAGCTCAAGCACCTTGCCGTTTTGCATGATAAAGATATTGTTTTCATCCATGCCCAGGGCCATGGCCAGCTTGGCATGCTTTTTAAGATGACGGTACTCGCCGTGACCGGGAACAAAAAATTTGGGCTTGGTGAGCCGCTGCATGAGCTTAAGCTCTTCCTGCTTGGCATGGCCTGAAACGTGGATATCCGCCAGAGAATCGTACAGAACGTCCGCTCCTTTTTTGAAAAGCTCGTTAATGACTCTGTAGACAAACTTCTCATTGCCGGGAATAGGGCTGGCCGACAGGATAACCAGGTCGCCCTCCATAATTTCCACCTTCTTATGGGTGGAGGCCGCAATACGGGACAATGCCGACATGGGCTCCCCCTGGCTGCCTGTGGTGATGATAACCAGGTTCTCCGGATTGAAGCGCTTTATCCGGTCTATGTCAATGACCGTATCCTCGGGAAAGGAGATATACCCCAGCTTTATGGCGGTTTTCACCACATTGAGCATGCTTCGTCCGCACAGAGCGACTTTCCTGTTGTATTTCACCGCCGAATTGATTATCTGCTGAATGCGGTGAATATTGGATGCGAAGGAAGCCACAATAATGCGCCCCTTGGCGCCCTTGAACACATTGTCAAAGGTGTCTCCCACCGTCCGTTCGGACATGGTATAACCCGGACGCTCCACATTGGTACTGTCGGAAATGAGAAGCAGAATGCCCTTTTTCCCCAGCTCAGCAATACGAGCCAAATCCATGGGCTCGCCCTCTATAGGGGTCTGATCAATTTTAAAGTCTCCCGTATGAAAAACCATTCCCACAGGCGTATCAATGGCAAGAGCCACTGAATCCGCAATACTGTGAGTCGAACGGATAAATTCCACCTTAAAAGGCCCAAGCTGAATGCTCTGCCCTGCTTTTACCTTTTTAAGCTCCACACTATCCATCATTTCATGTTCGACGAGCTTGTTCTCAATGAGTCCCAAAGTCAGCTCCGTTCCAAAAACAGGAACCTTCAGCTTTCTTAAAACATAGGGCAGCGCCCCGATATGATCCTCATGGCCGTGGGTAACCACAATGCCATGGAGTTTTTCACTGTTTCTTTCAAGATAGGAAATATCGGGGATGACCAGATCGATGCCCAGCATCTCATCTTCCGGGAAGGCAAGCCCACAGTCCACCACAATAATATTTTCCCCATACTCGAAAGCGGTCATGTTCTTTCCGATTTCTTCCATCCCTCCAAGAGGAATGACTTTTAATTTGTTTCGTTTCTTTGTTGCCACTCTAAAACCTCCATCTCATTTTTTAGCATCAAGACAACAGAGGCGCATCCTTAAATGGATCGCGCCATAAGACTCGACCTGTAATTTATTCAGGAACACCCATCGCGTACATGCCAGCCGATCCCCCCGA
>JAFADM010000053.1 GCA_023424865.1 Bacillota bacterium
ACGAATGACCTCATCCTGATAGCCCATACGAATAGAATCACCCAGAAGCATTACTTTTTTCATATTTAATCCTTCCTTTTCTTTCCTTAACGTCGAAACCATCTAAAGGCTAACACTGTGATACAAGGCTGTCAATAGCCCGCAGCCCATTTAACGGACGTTCTAAAAAGCTATAAGAACCCCACCCGCTTGCGCAATCATAGATTGCGACCGGGTCCCGGGATGCTTGGGCGAGCAGCAAGCGTTTGCTTGCGACTAGTCCGGGAACCTTGTTATTTCATAATAAGAACCCCACCCGCTTGCACAAATCATAGATTGCGACCAGGTCCCGGGATGCTTGGGCGAGCAGCAAGCCTTTGCTTGCGACCAGCCCGGGAACCTTGTTATTTCATAACAAAAAAGCCGGGGTAGTGCTTTTGAGCAAAACAACCGGCTTTACAGCTATCCGATATACGAACTAAATTTCCTGCTTTAAATAGTGACGAACAAGCTCCTCCAGAATCTCATCCCGCTCCAAATGCCGGATAAGGCTTCTGGCATTGTTATGATTGGTGATGTAGGTAGGATCTCCGGAAAGAATATAACCCACAATTTGACTTATGGGATTGTAGCCTTTTTCACTGAGTGCTTCATAAACCGCAAAAATAATATCACGGGTCTGGTTGGCGCTTTCATTACTGAAATCAAATTTCATCGTTCCGGAATACATACTATCACCTGCTCGCTTTCTCTATATACATCCATCTTAATACAAGATCGGCATGAAATCAATATTTCTGGGCAATCTGCTCTCTCTTTAGCTATAAATATTGAGAACTGACATCAGATTAATTTGAATAAATTTACAATAGTTTCCCTATCGAGCAGTTCCTGTCATAGCCTCGCCCTCTATTCCTTTAAGCGCCACATTCACTACTGTACCGCTCACCAATGTGCCTGCTGCTGTTTCTACCCTTATGGGTATATAATTTGGCGTAAAGCCCTCATATATTCCTTCTTTTATTTCTTTTTCAAGGAGGACGGGAAGTGTTCTTCCGATAAACCCGCGGTAAAAGGCTTCCCGGTTCTCAACAGCGAGACTTAGCATGCGGCGGCTCCGCTCTTCCTTAAGCTCTGGGGCAACCTGTTCTTTATACTGAGCAGCAGGTGTTCCCTTTCTGGGGGAATACTTAAAAATATGGGACCAGGAAAAGGCCATTTCCTTGCAAAAATCCAGGGATTCCTGGAACTCAGCCTCTGTTTCACCCGGAAATCCCACCATAACATCCGTGGTAATAGCCACATCCGGAATATGGGTTTTTAAGAGTGTAACAATTCTCCGGTACTCCTCGGTTGTGTAACGGCGGTTCATCCGCTTCAATACTCCCCCGCTGCCGCTTTGCAGTGAAATATGGTAATGCGGGCACAGTTTTGGAAGCGTCCCTGCCCCTTTTATAAAGGTCTCCGAAAGAAAAAGGGGCTCCAGGGACCCCAGGCGTATGCGCTCCAATCCCTCGATTTCATGTACGGCTTCAATAAGGTTAAGAAGGCCTGTTTTTTCCTTCTCATCTCCATAGGAAGTAAGATGAATGCCTGTAAGCACCACTTCCTTAAAACCCTTCCCCGCAAAACGGCGGGCTTCTTCCAACGCCTCGGCAAAGGAACGGCTCCGGATAGGGCCACGGGCATAAGGAATAATGCAGTAGGAGCAAAATTGGTTGCAGCCGTCCTGAATCTTCAAAAAAGCCCGGGTTTGTCCGTCATAGGCCTCCACCGGCAGTTCCTCAAATTCAGTAAGATTTCTTCTTTCTTCCACACGGACACGGCTGCTTCCGCGTTCCGACACAGCTTCCTCTACAAGCTCTACAATGCGTCCCTTAAGGTTGTTGCCTACAACCAGGCTGACACCTTCTATTTTGGCCGCTTCCTCCGGCGATACCTGGGCAAAGCAGCCAACAGCGGCAATAATGGCAGCCGGGTTGAGGGCATGAGCCCGGCGCAGCATCTGCCGGGATTTCCTGTCACCCATATTGGTTACGGTACAGGTATTAATAATATAAACGTCAGCTGCCAGGCCTTCGCCTACAACCGAATAGCCCGAATCCCTGAAAAGCCTTTTCATACCTTCGGTTTCGGTAGTATTAACCTTGCAGCCAAGCGTAATAAACGATACCGTTCTTTTATTCATTTTGTATCACTTTCCTACTTTATATCTAAATATTGCGTTCTATTATCAGCATTTTCATCATTGACACCTTTATGCCAGAAAGCTAATATAGAGTAGTATACACGATATTGAATCGTAATGGAAAGGTGGTGCTAAACGCTATGAAAACATTCAACATTTTACTGAAATCCATCAATGATGTAAAGGACTTTGTAAATATTGTAAACAAGTACGACTTTGATGTGGATTTAACTTCAGGCCGATATATTGTTGATGCCAAATCCATCATGGGTATTTTCAGTCTTGATCTGAGCAAACCCATTAAGGTTGAGGTTCACAACGATCAGTCCGATGCTTTTATTAACGAAATTAAGAGTATCATCGTTGAATAAGGCTGACCGGTAAAGCGTTCATGACGAGCCCAAAGCTAAGGCGTGGGCTTTTTTGCTGTTTTATAATCAGTTTTATGGCTGGTTTTATCATACGTTGACACACAGCCTTATGTCCTTATTTATTTGTTTATTAAATACTCTTGAATCAAAAGCTGGGGGGCATCGCCCCCTTTTAGCCAGATTTGCTTACGCAAATGGCTACCAGCAAAAAATGAAGAGGCCCACAGCCTCTTCATTTTTATTTGAATCAGCTTTTGAATCAACTTTTGAATCAACTTTTGAATCGGCTTTTGAATCGGCTTTTACAAAAAATCAGGCCCGACCATTGGTCGAGCCTTTTTGTCATGATTACAGGGAAAACCCCTTTTATGCTTGGATCTATGTTGAACAGATTAAATAATTTCGCTAATTAGTGATTGTCAGGTTTCTCAGGTTTCTCTTCGTCTTCGGAAGGAAAAAGGCAACCCTCGGCAAACTCTGCCGAGCAAACCGGTTCATCAAACGTAAAGGATTCGAAGCTTGAATCCTGAGTACGTTTTTCCTTTGTATTGCCGCCATTTCTTTCATCGTTCATAGAAAGCCGCCTCCTCTCAATACTTATGGGTGTGAACCCTCAGGTATAATGTTTCTTGATAGTTATATACCCAGTTTTAGAGAAGACTAACATCTCTTTGCAATTTTTTTTATTTAACCGCTAACCTTCACATAGAAATCGGCCTGAACTGCAGAAAAAACGTCTTTCCGTCCTGTGTGCCAATTTCAGTCTTGTTTGTTGTATCCAGTTCTGTGTACTACTTTCAGTTTGTGTACTACTTTCAGTCCTGTGTGCTAAATTCTTTATCCATGAGCAGGGAATTTATTATAAAATCGGCCGTTGCACTGTTCATGGCGATAGGAATATTATAAAGCACGGCTATTCTCAAAAGAGCCTTTACATCAGGGTCATGAGGCTGGGCGGTAAGCGTGTCCCAGAAAAATATCATAAAATCCACTTCCCTGTTGACTACTGCCGCACCGATTTGCTGGTCGCCTCCGAGAGGTCCGCTTTTATAGGCTTTTACAGGCAGGAGAGTGGCTTCCGAAATAAGCTTTGCTGTGGTTCCGGTACCGCACAAAAAATGATTTCCTAAAATGGGTTTATTTTGCTTGACCCAATTTATTAAATCTTCTTTTTTATTATCATGGGCAATTAATGCGATTTTCTTTTGTTTTCCAATAGTATGCTTCATATACACTCCTTCAGCTTCTGGGCTTTCATTGTGTCTGCTGCCTTAAGGCAGTATCTCGTTTAAAGCCCTATCATACGTATTGTCCCAGGCCGACGAAGGCCAGCCTTGCTTCTATCATAAAGGCTGGCCTTCCGGAGTGTCAACTTTATCTTTTCCTTAACCGGCAGGGTTCTGGCAGCTTCCTTATTTTCTTCTTAGAGGGTTCCGGCTGCTTCCTTTTTATCTCTTTTCAGCTCTTCTCAACCAAAGTCGCCTCTATGGAATGGGTCTGCCCGTCCCTCATGCTTGGAATTTTAGAGCCGGGGATCAAAGCGCCGTCCATTTTCAGCCGCACGGTGCCTTCCGAAAGCCCGCAGGGGTTTTGGAAGCTTATATCGTAAACCGCTCCCTGAAAATCTCTGCGCACGTTATAAGACTTCCAGCCTTCCGGAATTCTAGGGTTAATGTCCAGGCCGTCAAATACGGGCCGGATTCCCAGAAGCTCCTCCTGAATAAGGGTGAAAAACCAGGCAATAGAGCCTGTAACCCAGGTGAACTCCGTCTGAAAGGCATTATTCACATGATCCGGGCCAAAATAGCAATTGGCAAATACATAGGGCGGGGTATCCTGCTTGCGGGGGCTATTCTCTTCCGCATAACCGGGAGTGATTTTACAAAAGAGCTCATAAGCTTCCTGTACCCTGCCGCTTCTAAGCAAGCCCAGGATGTACCATGCATTAACATGGGAATATATCGTCCCGTTTTCACAAATACCCGGCTGCATACAGCTCAGGCGGCCCACATTATCGTCTCTTTCAGTAAAGGTGGGAGCCAGAAGCCTGTAGCCCTGAGGTGTAGCGAGAAGCTGTCCGCTTGATTGCATGAGCTTCTCCGTTCTTTCGGCGTTGGCCATCCCTGAAATCATTGCCCAGGATTGGGATTCTCCGAAGATTTGCCCCTGGCGGTTAAGGCTTGACCCCACCCGGTTTCCTCCATCGTCAAAGCAGCGGACATACCACTGCCCGTCCCAGGCTTCCAGGTTTACCGCCTCTGAAATACGTTCATAGCGTGCTTTATATTCTTCCGCCCTTTGGGATCTCTCCATGCGAAGGGCCAGCTCCTCCATACGCCGCAGAGCTTCCCCGTATGCCTGGCTAAGCCAGACACTCTCCCCTTTGCCTTCCTTTCCCACTGCGGTCAGGGAATCGTTCCAGTCTCCGAATTTAATTAGGCAGAGCCCGTGGGTTCCCTTATGGCTTTCCAGAAAATCCAGTGCCCGGTCAATGTGTTCCAGCACAGTCCCCTCATCTCTGTCATAAAAGGGAACCATCTCCTCAAGAAATGCCAGATCCTCTGTCTCACGGCAGTAAGCCGTAAGGGTGAAAACCAGCCACAGGGCGTTGTCGGAATAAGGCTTCGTATCCACAGGGTCCCAGCCTCTCAAAGCCAGCCCATCGGCATATTGGTATCTCAGGGCCTCAAGGAGAATTTCTCCGGTACGTTTTGGAGTAATGGAGGACACCCCCATTCCGTGCTGGACAATGTCGCGATAGCCATTCCAGCCCCAGCGGCACCAGTCTGCTTCAAAAAGGCACTGGTTTTTCAGCCAGTGATTCATAAGACGATCCAGATGGGGATCCGGGGTATGTACCAAAAGCGCCTTTCCAACCGCCTGGCGCTGCTCCCTCATTTGCTGGAAAAAGGAATCAAACCGGCCCAGGTATTTTTCCTTTAGCGGGGCAATCTCCTGGTCTTGCGCCACTACCCCCAGCATAAAGGAAAGGGTTTTCTCCTCTCCCGGAGCCAAATCCAGCTCCAGCTGAATGGCCGCTATGGTAGAGTCCGCCGTTCCAGGCGTGTTGCTGAGACGTCCTTCCTTAAGAGCACGGGGTGCGCTCAAGGAGCCGTACAGCCCTGTAAAGGCCTCACGGACCCCGTCAAAGGCAATTATGGGATAGTCGGAGGTGATAAAGGCATTGAGATAATCATGGGGACGGTAATAGGGCTGCTTGCGGACAATAACGGCATTGTGCTCCGAATGGAAGGCGGAGCTTCTAAAGAGCATATCGCCATAGCTGTCAAAGCCCCATTTGTAACGGAATTGAAACTGGCTGTAAAGAAAAAGCGACAGTCTTCTTGGCTTTGGTTCCGTGTTTCTCACGGTGAGCGTCCAAAGCTCCACAGGATCCTTGCCAGAAGGAACAAAAAGGCGAAGGCGGCTTGCAATCCCCCTGGTTTTATTTTCAATGACGGTATAGCCCAAACCGTGGGTGCAGGCAAATTCCTCATAGGGAGCGCACACCGGCTCCCAATTGGTATTCCAGAAATCGCCTGATTCCTTATCCCGTATATAAACAAGGCGGCTCATAAGACTGTCCCGGCCAAACACATCGTAATCGCATATGCGGCCGTTGCCAGTAAAAAGCTGAATGGCCTCCAGATGATCCACCCGGTAATCCATATAGCCGACACCTGTTTGCTGGACATTGGACATAACGGTATCGTTCCAGAGAAAATTGTCAAAGGACCGCGGTGTATCAGGCGCTGTAACGGTAAATTCCTCGCCCGAAGAGTTAAAATGACCATACCGGTATCTGTTTTCCATAGATACAACCCCTTTTCGTTTTTGTGCTGTAACGAAATTGATTGTATCAATCAGTCATGTTATAGTCAAGTTTTTAGTTTACAATTAATTTATTTTGTAAAGTTACTTACTTATTAAGTCCGTGTACGGTTTTTCACTGATTCCCTTTCCATGAGCCGTGTTGACAGGGAAAGGGTATAGGCTCCGGAAGCTTCTCCCTTAAGAAAGCGTTTTTCCCCTGTAAGGAGCTGGACGGCAGCCTGTCCCATGGCTCTTCTGTCCACACGCATAGTGGTGAGAGGCGGCATGGAAAACTTGCCGAAATCCAGGTCGTCAAAGCCTATTACGGACACTGCACCCGGTATGTCAATTCCCTTGCCCGAAAGGATATTCATAAGCGAAAGGGCAATGCGGTCACCCGCGCAGAACCAGGCGTCAGGAAAGCGGCGGATGGCATTAACATACGGCGCCAGCACCTCCGGGCTGTCCAGGAGCTGGAAATGCTCCAAATCCCCTAAAATGCTGTAGGCCGGATTAACGGTCAGATGGTATTCAAGCATGGCCTTCTGGTAGCCGCACCACCTTTCATAAATGCTCTGAGCAGCATGGATAGGGCCTATAAAGCCAATTTGGCTGTGCCCGTTCTTAATAAGATGCTCCACGGCCCGATAGCCTCCTGAAAGGTTTGAGGAACAGACGGAGGGAATATCAATATCGTTATAGGCAATATCCACCGACACCAGGGGAATTCCTGTTTCTTTGAGCTTTACAAGATAAGGCCTGTTAAAAACGCCGATTGTCAGCATACCAAGAATATTGAGCTCCGTGGGAAGCTGAGGAAGAGTCAGCGCCTCCTGTACCTGGGCTGAAACACTGAGCGTTACCAGCGTATGGCCCAGGCTTCGTGTTTCCTGCTCAACAGCCCAGAAAATCTCCGAATAAAAGTAGACGTCCCTGTAGATGTATTCGGGGACAAGAGCTACGATACAGCAGTTTTCGCTTTCCGGAATGAAGCCCTGGTATCCCATCGCCCGGGCGGTATCGATTATTTTTCGCCGCAGGGCCTCGCTGACTCCGCTCTTGCCTCTTAAAGCGAGAGAAACCGCATTTTTCGATATTTCCAGCTCTTCGGCAATATCGCTCATGGTTACTTTTCCATCTCTGTTTTTATCCATTGGAACAATTCATCCTTTCATTGCAAATGAACGCGGTTTCTGACTGATAGCTTTTATTATCTTACCAATTGCGTGTCAAACCGTCAAATATTTTGTCAAGTAAAAATACTAACAAAACTTTATTTTTTCACAAAACATCTTGACTAGCTAAAAATCAGGGAATATACTAAAACCATCAAAAAACTTCTTCTCAGATCACTCTTTTATATGCATTTTTACCATATCACAAGCTGCATATTAAAAAACAAGGAGTGAATTTCCATGAGCATTAAGAAACACCTGTTCAAAGCGCTGTCACCTCTTCTTGCTGTTACACTTCTGGCCGGCTGCGGTTCCGGCGAATCCTCATCCATAGTCTCCCCTCCCCCTGCTTCCTCCGGCAACGGTTCAGTCACCCCGGCTCCTTTAGAGGCACCGGACATTTGGGCCGCTTATCCGGAAACAGTAACGGTAAAGCTGGCCGTACCCGGTAAAATCGACGAGTGGCCGGGAGATGACAATGTTTCCTACACCGACAATATCTGGACAAAATCCTGGCTTGCAGAGTTTAACATCAAAACGGAAATCCTGTGGGATGCCGATGACTCCACCAACGCTTACGAGACAAAACTTAACCAGGCTATTGCCAGCAACCAGCTTCCCGATATCATTCTGACAGCCAACTACTCCCAGTTTGCCAAGCTCCAGGCCGCCGACAGGCTGGCGCCTCTGGATGATGTACTTAACGCCAACAATTATCAGTTTTTTATCGACAATCTGTATGCCGACGACGTTTCCATGGAAATTGGCAGGGTCAACGGACTTCAGTACGGCATTCCCAGGGACGCCCAGGATTACAAGTCCAGAGAAATCTTTATCCGGGCCGACTGGATGGAGGAGCTCAACCTGGCTGATCCCCAAACCATGGCCGACGTCATCGCCATCGGCAAAGCCTTTGTGGACAGCGGGAAGGCCAAATACGCCCTTCCTCTCTACAATAAAATCATTGACGGCTTTGGCGATATCACGGCGGCGGCAAACTCCCTCAATGCCTATCCCCGTCTGTGGTTTGACAGGGGCGGCACCCTGGCCTACGGTTCCATTCAACCTGAAATGAAGGAAGTTCTTGCTCTTTATGCCGATCTTTATCGAAACAAATACATCGATCAGGCCTTTGCTTCCGTTGACTCCGGCGCCCTGGCAGAGCAAATTACCTCAGGTCAGCTGGGAATACTGCCCTCGGACTTCTGGGTGGTAACATGGCCCCTTCCCAGCCTATGGGACGCTAGCCAGGTGGACTGGAATATTTATTCCGTCATGCCCTATGAAGCAGGCAACACAAACTTTAAAATCCAGATTCCCGAAAACAACGGGAGAATGGTATGTGTCAACGCCGACTACAAGTATCCCGAAGTGCTTATGAAGCTGCTCAACTACGCCGTGGCTAAAATCAGCGACCCGGAAAGGGCCGAAACGGAAAAGTATCACACCCTTAAAGTGGGCGAAAAGAACTACGGCGTTTTCGGCATGTCCCCTCTTTATGTCATCCGGGATAATCCCATGACCAACTACAACTCCCAGACCAATGTGACCAACGCCATAGATAAGAAGGATACCACCTATCTGGTGTCCCCACATGATAAAACCCAGTACGAGAACATAATGCCTTATTTTGATGCCACAGCGGCAGGCAAGGTTCCCACCTCCGCCCAATGGTCGGCCTATAAGCTGTTCTATGGTGAAAATTCCACCTTTGGCGTTTACAACGCCATGATCAATGAAAACAAATACATACTCAGCGCCTCCAACAATTACCGTAGCGAAACCATGGTCCGCCAGTGGGGAACCCTGGTGCAGCTGGAGGATCAATACATTACCGAGATCATCTCCGGCAAAAAAGCCCTTGACGGCTTTGATGAATTTGTCAATTCATGGAAGGATCTCGGAGGAACCACCATCTTAAAAGAGATGAACGACTGGTATACCTCCCGCTGATAATCCTTTCAGCAGGTAAAGGCTTTGGGGAGAATGCTCCCGGGTATTCTCCCCCCGGCTTTTTATGAAGCCGCCGCTCTCGGCAGCTCTTGGAGGAAAAGAAAGATGACAAACAGAACAAAATCCTCTCACCGTTTCAAAAAAAGCGATCCCTTGCTGTACATCATGCTCATTCCCGGAGTCCTGGTGACGCTTATCTACGCCTACGGCCCCTTAAGCGGACTTGTTATTGCATTTCAGCGGTTTGACATAACAAAAGGGCTGTTCGGGTCGGAATGGGTAGGCCTGGACAATTTCAAATACCTGTTTTTCAATTACCCGTCCTTCTGGCGGATTATCCGGAATACGGTCCTAATAGCCTTACTTAAAATGCTCTTTAATTTTATCACCCCCATTCTCGTTTCCCTGCTGCTTAACGAGCTGTCCAATCCCAGGCTGAAGCGGATTATCCAGACCAGCATTTACCTGCCCCACTTTATCTCCTGGGTGATTATCTGCGGTATTCTTATCACCATGCTTCACCCGGACAACGGTATCGTCAACCATTTTCTCCTGGCCCTCGGCCTGGATCCGGTTTATTTTCTGGGCCAAAGCAACACCTTTCTTGGCGTTTTAATTTTGTCCGATGTCTGGAAGAGCTTCGGCTACGGCACCATTATTTATCTGGCGGCCCTGACGGGCATCGATCCCTCTTTGTATGAAGCGGCGGTTATTGACAGGGCCAATCGTTTTCAGCAGGTCTGGCATATTACCCTTCCCGGCATTGCCCCCATCATCGTACTGGTCATGACCCTGAACATAGGCAACATTCTCAACGCCGGCTTTGATCAGATCTTTAATCTCTATAACCCCACGGTCTATGATGTTGCCGATATCCTTGACACCTTCACCTACCGTCTTGGCATGGTGGACGCCCAGTACGATCTTTCTACGGCCGTGAGCCTTCTCAAATCGGGCGTTTCCTTTGTTTTTGTCTCGGCAACCTATTATATCGCCTATAAAAGGGCCAACTACCGTATTTTTTAAAGAAGGAGGGACTATCCTTATGGCAATCAAAAAAAGCATGGGAGAAAAGGTCTTTAACGCCGCCAATCATGTAATCCTTCTTTTGGCGGCAGTCCTTTGCCTGGCTCCTTTTATTCATCTGGCAGCTCTCTCCTTCAGCTCCGCGGCGGCGGCCACCTCGGGGAGGGTCAGCTTCTGGCCGGTGGAGTTTACCACCGCCGCTTACAGGCAGGCCCTTGAGGGCAAGGAATTCGTCACATCCCTGTGGATTTCCGCAGTACGGGTGGTATTGGGCGTGAGCGTCAATATTCTGCTTTTGATTATAACGGCTTATCCCCTTTCCAAAACAAACAGCAGGCTTCCCGGGCGATCCGCCGTATCCTGGTTTTTTATCGTCACCATGCTTATAAGCGGCGGGCTTATCCCCACCTACCTCATTGTGATGAAAACAGGCCTTCTCAATTCCATCTGGTCCCTTATTCTGCCCGGCGCCGTATCGGCCTTCAACTTAACCGTCATGCTCAACTTTTTCAGGGGTATACCGTCCAGCCTTGAAGAATGCGCGCTCATCGACGGGGCCAATCAGCTCCATATCCTGTTCAAAATCTATGTCCCTCTCTCCACTCCCGCCATTGCTACCATGATCATTTTTTGCACGGTGGGACACTGGAACGATTGGTTCAGCGGCATGATTTACATGAGCAGCCGCACCCGCTATCCCCTCATGACCTATTTGCAGACCGTTATCACCTCGCCGGACTACAGCTCATTGAGCACTCTTGAGCTGGAAAAGCTCTCAAAGCTTTCCAACAAAACCTATCAGGCGGCGCAAATACTCATAGCCACCACGCCCATTCTCATCATTTATCCCTTCTGTCAGAAATATTTCGTAACAGGGCTGACACTTGGCAGCATTAAGGGTTAAAGCTTCTCCTGTAGGTTATTGGGTTGGGCGGCCTCCCCAAAGGGAACACCCGGAGTAAAGCCGACAGAAAGGAGGTAAGGAGCATCGTCCGCTTCCGGGGCATCAGGTTCACCGATTTAACCCGCAACCGAGCGTCTACTGCGTTAATTCGTTAATAAAAAGAAGCCATACAGAAATAAAAGTATTGGAGGTTGTTCCTGTGATGAAAATGAAGCAGGCTTTTTCCCTTATGCTCGTTTTTTGCATGCTTTTCACTCTTTGTCCGGTAATCAGCTATGGGGAAGAACCGGAAAACAATCCCGCGCAAGAGGAACCGGCCCTGATCCCGGTTACCCGGAGCATGCTGGGGTCTCGCGGCTCCCAGACGGGCCAGTACGCCCCCTATGCCCTTTTTGACGAATTCAGCAGCATCAGTTATCCCCCGGACCAGGCAAGCGGCTACGAGCCTCCCATTGACAGCGAGCTGGCCGTCAATCTCAACACCTGGCGCCTGGGAGGCAGTATTGAGAACGACTGGGCCGATCCTTCCCTTACCGTTGACCTGAAGCGTGAGGTACGCCTTCAGGAGATTTACCTTTATGACGGCGAGAAATACGCTCCCTCCCAATACAATATCGCCGGAGAGCCCTATGAGGTTCAGGGAGGCAAATTCCATGTTTATGCAGGAGACACGCTCCTTCTGAGCTACACCCTCACCAACGAGGGGAAATGGGTGAGGTTCGTCCTGGACGGTGAAGGAGTGGTTACCCAGACTCT
The DNA here is from genome assembly GCA_023424865.1 of Bacillota bacterium. The sequence goes on from JAFADM010000053.1 coordinate 12,166, forward strand.
GAAATTCGTTAAGGAATCCACAGGCCAGTACTACTGGTCCAATCCTGACTGGTCCTGGGGCCAGTTCGGTCCTTTTAACTGTGACGCTAATATTGCCGAAGTGGCGCTTTATGGCGTATCCCTGGGTGAAGCGCCTCCCCCTGACCACGAGGAGCCGGAGGAACCGGAGCCTGAACCCCAGGATCCTCCGGATTTCGGCTTTACCTTTAAGGATTTTGTAGGGACCAACGGTTTTTTTGTAGACAACCTGGAAAATTATGCTAACATCGGTTTTGTCCGGGAATACCACAATTGGGTATGGACGGAGGCTTCGGCGGGTGAAGGCTTTGCTCAAACCGCAAGCACCCAGAATCCCGACGTGATGTTCACCAACCGCTGGACTTCTTTCGACAGCTATTACCGAAACCTTAAGGAGCTGGGCGTGGGGGTTAACCTATGCATCCAGGGCGGTGTCTCCGATACCGCGGGCCTGTCCGGCACTCGGCCCAGCTATCAGGGGGATCAGGATCCGGAAAAGCCCTCCTCCTATTATGCTCATGCGGCAAGCATGTTCCAGCATGCGGCCCGCTATGGAAGCAATAAAAACATCGATCCCGCCCTGGTGAAGGTAGCGGCGGGTACAACAAAGGAGATCGGGCTGGGGCTTGTGAAATACTATGAAAACTGGAACGAGCCAAACGCCACCTGGGAAGCTCCGGGCAATCAGTTTACCGCCGCCCAGTTCGCAGCCATGGCCAGCGCCGATTATGACGGGCATATGGGTACCATGGGGCCGGGTGTTGGGGTAAAAAACGCGGATCCCGATGCCAAGTTTGTCATGGGCGGCCTGGTGGGGCTATCTACCGATTACATCAAGGAAATGCACAATTGGTTTAAAGCCAACCGCACCCCCGAGCAATGGCTCCAAACCCATGACACGCTGGATGGCTATGTCATGTATCCCTTCGACGTCATTAATCTCCATTACTACTGCCCTGACGGCACGGCGCCAACAGGCCTTTCCCCCGAAGCGGACAACCTCTATGAGCGCGTTACCGAGGTAGTGGACTTCCGCAACCGCTACTATCCCCAGGCTGAAATCTGGCTCTCGGAATTCGGATGGGATACCACCCAGGGCTCGCCCCAGAGCGCAACAGTGGAATATTTGCAGTACATTCCCTCCACCGGGGAATACCGTCTGCGCAATGAAGGCATAAACCCCGGCCTGGACGGCAAGGAGGTTCAGGGACGCTGGCTGGTCAGGGAGTATTTAATCCTGGCCGCTGCAGGCATTGACAGGGCTCAGCAGTTTATGATGCCCGACGCGGGTGGCGGAAGCGGGCGCTTTGCCTCAAGCGGCATGATTGAGGAGGGCACCCTTGAAAGAAAGCCCTCCTGGTACTATGTTGGAACCATGAAATTCTGGCTGGGAAGCACACGCTTTGAAAAAGCTCTGGAAACAGGGCAGGAGGACCTTCTGGCATATCAGTTCCGTGAAGCGCTTGATCTCCAGAGGCCTGACGACCGGGTTATCGCGCTTTGGAACACCACCTCCCTCAACCGGCCCGAGTCCGATTACGAGCTAACCCTTCCAGAGGGAACCCAATACGCCTATGCAGTGACCCTGGAGGATAAACTGCGCTGGGGCGAGGTTACGGAGCTTCCCATCGTAAACGGCAGGGTAACGGTGGGCGTCAGCGAAAAGCCGGTATTTGTGCTGGCTTACGAAGAAGAGCTCCAGTATGACGGAAGCGTTTCCGACAAACCAAAGGATTATGACGGCAATACAAAGGTTACGGGAAACTATCTTCTGGATGAGGATTTTAACGAGCTGGCGGAAGGGGTATTTGACACTCAGACCGCAGAGCTTTTAGGATTGAGCTTTTACGGCGCCTCCGTCCAGGTGGTTTCCGAGGAGAACCCCTACCGGAGCAAAGCGCTTAAGCTTACAATGGATAACGATAAGGACCGGATTGAATTCGATCTGGCGGGTGTGGGTGACCAAATCCTTCCCGGCAGGGAATATGTGCTGGATTACTGGCTGAAAATCTCCGACGGCTTTACCATGCCGGGTCTTCTTTTTACCGACAACGCCCAGGAGTGGACCTATTTGTTCCAGCCCAGGGACGATAAAAAGCCTTTTACCTTCTGGAGCCGCTGGTGGGGCGAGTATAAGGTGACGGGGAGCACTTGGAACCGGATGGCGGTTAAATTCCGCATTAAACAGGAAGGGGGCTACACCTATTCCATTACCTTAAACGGCCAGGAGCAGGTGTCCTATGACATTCAAGCCTCCGATCTCATGGGCAGCCTTCCCACAGACAGAATCCGGATCTTCTTCGATTCGGGCTCCGTTGCCAAGCACAGCCTTGTCTACCTGGACGACATCTCCCTGTATGAGCCCGGGGCTCCCTCCTCCGATCTCTGGTTCGAAGAAACCTTCGACAGCTATCCTGTCGGCGTTTATCCGGGACGGGACGGCGTCTTTACAACCGATAACGGCTATTATTCCGTTGTTTCTCCGGCAGCCGGAGAGCCTGGCTACACCCCTTCCGGCAAAGTCCTAAAGTCGGATCCCGGTCTGGCAAGCGCCGATTACTTTCAGATAAATGACAGCGGGACAATGAACGCTATTACTCCCGGATCGGAATTCATAGTAGAGTTCCGGGCGTGGGTGGAGCAAGCCGGAACCACTCCCTATCTGGGATGGGCGGGACAGGATTGGAACCCCTACTTCTTCATTGATCAAAACTGGCAGGGTAAAATCTCCCTCCCCTATATGCAAAACGGGCAGCGTCTCACCCTTCCCGGGGATTACGCCCTAACCCCGGGCCAATGGCACCGTTTCGCCGTTAAAATGAGGGGTGTTGAAGGAGGTATTGCTTACGAGGTCTATATCGACGATATGACACAGCCTCTTGTTGTATCCGAAGCGGCAGGCGTCCCCCTCCCCCTGCGCTATTTCCGCATGGGCATTGCGTCAAAAAACACCAATGGAGTGGCCTATCTGGACGATTTTCTGATTTATAAAGGCAGTCAAATCGCTGTCCACGATTAGCTCCCGGGAATTCCCGAAGGGCCAATCAAAAGCTTGAGGGCGTCGAGTCCCTTCCCTTTTACACAGATTTAGACAGATTAGCTTACTCAAATGGCTGCCAAAGCAAGGGGTGAGAATCCGGAATCCCGGACTCTCACCCTTTTCTTATAGTCTTCTTCCTTTTCCCCCTTGAGCGTAAAATTCATTTTCTCTTCACTGTACGCTCTTATTTTTATTCCTTGCCGGAGGCTCTCCTCCGATTGCTTTCCGATTCTATCCGCCGGCATCCAATACGTTTTTCAAGCTCATGGAAAACCCTTCGATAAGCCGGGCTCATGTTTAGTTCTACAAATCTAAAAATTGTACTATTATTTGATTCCATCGTTCATTTACACAAAAATAGTCAACTTTTATAATTATATTTGTCTAAAAAAACTGTACACAGGAGGGATATTTGTGACACCCGCTGCAGCACATGAAACGGTTAAACCTGGAGCAAGATCCAATTCCACTTTACTTTCCTATCTTGCACGCAATTTTGATCTTTATCTGCTTCTCATTCCGGGCCTTATATTTATGTTGGTTATCAAGATACTTCCCATGCTGGGAATCACGATTGCGTTTGTGGATTATAACATTTATGCCGGTGATAATCCCATTGATGCTATATTTAAAAGTGAGTTCGCAGGACTTGATATTTTCCGTTCCCTTTTCAGGAAGGAAGAATTTTTGAGAGCATTCGGCAACACGCTTGCTATTTCAATCATGAAGATCGCCGTATTGTTTCCCCTGCCCATTATTCTTGCGCTCCTTCTCAATGAGGTAAGGCTGGGCGTGTTTAAAAAGGTAACTCAAACAGTTCTCTATTTGCCCCATTTTCTGTCCTGGGTTGTAGTAGGCGGAATTTTTCTCAGCCTTTTGGGAACCTCCGGCGTCGTTAACCAGGTTTTAACCCAGCTTGGCATGATAAGCGAACCCATCCGCTTCTTTATGGACAACGCCATTTTTCGCTGGGTGCTCATTATAACGGAGGGCTGGAAGGAAATCGGCTGGAGCTCTATCATTTATCTGGCCGCACTGGCCGGGGTGGATCAGGAGTTGTATGAAGCCGCCACCATTGACGGGGCCAACAGCTTTCATCGCCTTATCCACATTACTTTACCCGGCATTTTATCCACCATCGTACTCATGCTGATAATGCGGGTAGGTGCGGTGCTGGATGCCGGCTTTACTCAAATTCTCGTGCTGTACAACCCTACGGTTTATCAGTCGGCGGACATTATTCAGACCTACACTTACCGCATCGGTCTGGGCCAGATGAACTTTTCCTTGGGTACGGCCGTGGGACTATTCAACTCTGTCATTGCCTTCCTGCTGGTTGTATCCACTAACTTTATCAGCCGGAAAACCCTGGGCAAAAGCATCTGGTAAGGAGGTACCTAATGATTCAGGAAAAAAGCTGGGCCACAAGGCTCTTTCACGGCACCAATTTCACCGTTCTATCACTCCTTGGTCTTTCCATGCTGCTCCCCTTTGTCAACCTTATCGCCAAATCCCTTTCCAGCGATTACGCGGTGATAGCAGGGCAGGTGGGACTATGGCCCATAGGCTTTCAGATAGATACCTATAAGTATGTTTTGGCGCAGGAGCAATTTAAAACCTCCTTCCTGAACAGCTTTATCCTTTTGGCAGTGGGCACATTTTCATCTCTGTTCTGCACTGTTACCACCGCCTATCCCTTATCCCGCATTCACCTTAAGGGGCGCAAGGTTTTTCTGTACCTGTGGATATTCGTCATGCTGTTTAACGGAGGCATGATACCCAATTACATGCTGTTTCGCTACTTGAGGCTTACCGATACCTTTCAGGTATTGTTTCTGCCCATGCTTGTCAATGTCTTCAATATGCTCATTGTGAAAAATTGCTTCGAGGAAATCCCCGACGCCCTTGAGGAAGCCTCAAAAATAGACGGGGCCTCCAACATCCGCATCCTGTTCCAAATCATGCTCCCCATTTCACTGCCTTCACTGGCAACCGTAACCCTGTTTTACATGGTTTCTTACTGGAACGATTATTTTACAGCCATGATTTATATCTCTTCCCCGGCCCTTAAGCCCCTTCAGCTCTATCTGTACGAAATGATATACAATGCGATGAAGGTGCTCAACGAGGGGGTTAACGCCCAATCGGTTGTCAGCATTGAATCCGCCATGAACCTTACCCCGGACTCCATTCGCGCCACAACCATTGTTGTGGCTACCCTGCCCATTCTCGTTGTTTATCCCTTCCTTCAACGCTTTTTTATAAAGGGCATGGTTGTCGGCTCCGTCAAGGGATAAGCGCGGGCGCAGCCTAAAGCCGGCTATAACAAACTTTTATCCTTACTGATAAAATAACCGTTTTTATGGAAACGGTCATTTAAAAAATCATAAAACTGAGAGGAGTAACGCATTATATGAAAACCCTGAAAATCCGTTTGATGTCCCTTATGGCCGCAGTAGTTCTTTTAGCGTCGGCCTGCTCCGCTGTTCCCAACAGCGGCAGCGTCTCCGAAACCCCTTCCCCGAAAAACAGTCCCGAAGCTACTGCGACCCCAAGCAATGAACCGGTAACCTTAAAGGTTCTCATGGGCAATCAGCCCACCGATCCCAACAAGGAACCTCCTCATGACAAAATCACCGAGCTCACGGGCTATTACCTGGACTGCTACCTGCTTCCCGCCGAACGGGCCGACGAAAAGCTGAATTTGGAGCTGGCCTCCGGCGCCGAATACGACATTGTCATGATAAGTCCCACCCAGTTTCGAAGCCTGGCCGGGAAAAACGCATTTGTTGAAATATCCGCTCTGGTGGATCAATATGGCCCGAACATAAAAGCCGCCATCACAGAGGATGCCTGGGTTGCCTCCACCGTAGACGATAAGATCGTGGGCGTTCCCGCCTTTGATGCGCGCTATATCGGCGGCGGCTTGGCAGTAAATGTGGATATGCTCAAGAAAGCCAATGTGGAATTCAAAAACGAAATGACCCTTGATGAATTCACCGCCATGCTCCGCGCCCTCAAGGCCACGTTTCCCGACATCATTCCCATAACCGGCAACACCGCATGGGCCACAGGCATCATGCCCGCCTTCAATGTCCCCAGCCATGATTTCCCCATAATAGACGGAAATATGGTCCCTAAAATGACTAATCCCGGCCTCAAGGAATATGTCGCCTATATGAAGGATCTGTACAATGAAAAATTAATTGATCCGGAATGGCCAACCAATACCGGCGAGGTCATTAATGAAAAATTCACCTCGGGCAAGGCAGCCATCGCCTTTATGGGCTGGTGGAACGCCACCACCATTAACGAAGCGGTGAAAAATGCCACCGGCTCCGAAGTGGACTATATCCATCCCCTTTTCTCAAACGACGGAAAATCCACCTATTCGGTAAACACAGGAGCAACAGGCTTCCGCGCTATTCCCCGCTCCTCCAAAAAGGCTGAGGATGTTGTAAAATTCTGGAATGTCTATGCCACACCGGACATCTTCCCCACCATTTTTATAGGTGAGGAAGGCGTACACCATGAGGTGCGGACGGAAAACGGCGTTAAGTCCTACTGGCCTATTTTCCCCGCCTTTACCGAGTGGTTCAACGGTCATTATTTCAACATGGTAACCCCCCAGGAGACCTTTACCACCTACTGGCTGTGCCGTGTAAGGAAATCAGAGGAGCTCTATTCCGCTTTTGAACGCATGAATACCTACGACGAATCCCATTGGGTTTACGATGCACTGGCTTATGCGCCGCCCCTCCCGGCCATTACAAAATATGCCCAATCCGCCGGACAGCTTGCAAACGATACCATCATTGAGTTCATCGCCAGCTCCAAGCCCTTAAGCGATTGGGACAGCTTCATTGAGAAATGGAAATCCGAAGGCGGGCAGGAAATGATTGATGATGCCCGGACCTATTTTGAATCACTTCCCTGAAAACATTTAACAGCTGCAACATACGCTCTTTCGGAAAAACGCGAACTAACCTTCGCGTTTTTCCGCTGGGCAGGAAGAGGGAACTTCATTTTATTCTTTTTATACTCTTAATCAACATCGTATAATGTAAAGCATACATGCAAAGTAAACCGTCAAAGGAGCCTGCCATGAACTCAAACAGTATTCGTACAGGAACCGGTCCTGATTCCAGATGCACAGTCATGATTCTGGACGATGAGCGGCGCACCCGGGATAATCTTATACGCATACTTGGCGCGAGGGATGACTGCAGCGTTATCTGTTCCGCCTCCGACGGCAAGGAGGGGCTGGAGCTGGCCCGCAGGCATCGTCCTCAGATTGTGCTCAGTGATATCAAGATGCCCGTGATGGACGGCATTCGTTTTGCCTTTGCCCTTAAGGAAATCGCCCCCTCCACCGCCATTCTCTTTCTTACAGGCTACAGCGACAAGGAATTCCTGCTCTCCGCCATCAAGCTGGGGGTGTGCGACTACATTGAAAAGCCCATTGTGCTGGATGAGCTTCAGGATGCGGTGGATCGTGCCGTGGCCCATGTAAGGCTGGAACAGGCAAGAGAAGTCAAGCGTTCACGGCGTTCGAGCACGCTTAAGGCCTGGCGTGAGGAGGTGGAATCCAAGCTTATCATTGATTTGGCTGAAAACACCTATAATCCTCAAATACTTTTAGAGAGGCTTCGGAAGCTGGAACTGAAAATGCCCGTTTACAGTCCCTATTATGCTGCGGTTCTGAGGGTTGTAAACCATACGGGAGAGCGTCGGGAGCTTTTGGAGTTTGTGCTGAAGGCCATGAAAATGAAGTGCCTGGATTGCGGCATTGACACCATTACGGGCCTGTATTCCGCCCATTACGCCGTGATGCTTATCCGCTGCAACGAATTTTCCGACAGCGAAGCCATTCAGGCTATTTTAAAGCAAACCATCCAGGTCTTTGGCAGTAATACCCTTTCTCCCTGCAGCCTTTACTGCGGAATCGGACGCCGAGTACCTCATCTTGCAGAAATACGCACCTCTTTTCTGGAGGCAATGGGCATCTGTGATGCTGAGACCTTTCTGGAAAGAGAATCTCTTAAGGAATACAGGGAGGAGCTTCATGCAGCATCTGCCCTGCCTGAGGAGGCCTCCTCTCCCGACGAGCTGGAGCAAGCCCTTTTATTTTTTGAAAAGCAGGAACAATTCGCCTTGCAGGATCTGAAAATGTACTTCGCGGAAAATATTTTTAGAATTCTGTCAAAATCATGCGTCCGAGGGGCTGTGCCAGCCTTCAGCGATGTTTACGCAGGCATCTTAAAAACCCGATCTCATAAGGACCTTAGCCGTATTCTGGCCGACTATTTTCCCAGAACCCCCAAAACGCCGGAGCCGGAGTCTAATTATCTGGTGGACAATGTTCACCGGATTATACAAAATGAGTGCGCCAATACCTCCCTGGGCACCGCCTGGCTGGCCAGGAAGCTGGGCGTATCCAAAAGCTATCTGAGCAACCTTTATAAATTGAAGACCGGCGTGGCACTCATGTATTCCATAAACAGCTGTCGAGTTGAAAAGGCAAAGCTTTTGCTGCGTAATCCGGCATTAAAGATCTATGAGATTGCCTCTCAGTGCGGCTATATGGATGAAAATTATTTCATAAGAGTCTTTAAGAAAGCAACCGGACTGACGCCGTTTAAGTACAGAGAGGGCCTGAACAAATGAGCAGAATGCGTTTTACCATGAAAACCAAGCTGTTCTTTGTTTTCATGCTTTCCATTTTATTTCCTATTATGCTTATCACCTATTTTGCCTACCGTCAGTCCGCCTACCTTATTGAGGCCAAGGGTATTACCTGGCAGATAAATGCCCTGAACCAGGCGGAGGACTCTCTGGCCTCCCGCATGGACGCCATTACAAACCTGTACAACTCCTTTATGAGCAACACGGTAATCTATCGGCTCATTACAACCGGCTCCGATCCCTCGGATCTTGCCCAGCAGCTTACCGACATTCACGCCATAGAGAATCTGGTCATCGGCATGCAAAGCAACAGCCAGATCTATAAAATGCGGTTGTATCTGGACAATGCCCCCTACGCTGCGGAAAAATCCACTCTTTTTTCTCTCAGCGAATTTATGAAAACACCCATCTTTGAGAAGATTGTTAACAGCGGGGACAGGATTTACTTTTCGGAAAGCTATCCTTTTGTCACACTCTATGGCACAAAGGTTCCTGCGGTTTCCGCTTATGTGGCGGTACGAAGCCTGGAAAACATGGATAATTTCTCCATGGTGCTGGAATTGGTCATAGATGAAAATTATTTTGTGGACATGCTGGATTCCCTGGTGGGAGAGGTAAGTGCCAATGCCTTTCTTATGGATCAGCAGGGAAATATTATGCTGCGATCGAATAACAGCACCCAGGACGGTGTGCATATTGTCCAGGAGAATTTTGCACCCGGCACCCAGGTGGATTGGATGAATATTCAATATAACGGCAAGCCCTTTTATCTGGGCAGCCGCCGTATCAGCGGCACCCAGTGGACACTTTACTTCGTTTTGCCGGAGCATGAGATTATCCGCCAGAGCATCCAGCTTCGGACGGAGCTTATTGCTGCGCTTTTGTTTTGTCTGGGCTTCATGGCCTGTGTGGTTCTGGGGCTGTCAAAGCTTATTACCCGCCGTCTGGGAGATTTGAGGGATGCCATGCGCCTGGTTCAGCAGGGCAATCTCAACATCACCCTCCGAAGCCAGGGCAACGATGAAATTACGGATCTACGGGATGATTTTATCTATATGCTGGACCGCATTCAAACCCTGCTCAAGGAAAAAAACATAACGCTGGAGAAGCTGCGCACTCAGGAGCTTAATGCGCTTCACGCCAATATAAACCCCCATTTTCTTTACAACAGCCTGGATCTAATCAACTGGCTGGCTTATGAAAAAAACGCGCCGGAGATTCAAAAGGCCGTCTCGGATCTGGCCCGTTTTTACAAGGTGTCCCTAAGCAAGGGAAAGACACTGATTTCCCTCCGGGATGAATTAACCCATGTGACCATGTATATTAATATCCAGAACTTAAGGTATGACAACGCGGTGAATTTCACCGTAAACGCACCTGAAAAGCTTATGGACTGCTGCATTCCTAAAATCACTCTCCAGCCCATAGTAGAAAACGCCCTGGTCCACGGTATTATGCGAAAGCAGGACAAAACAGGGAAAATTACCATTACCGTCTCTGCCGATGAAAACGAAGAAACGCTTTCCATTCTCATTGAGGACGACGGCCTGGGCTTCGGAGAACACCCGCCTGCGCTGTCCTCCGAAGAGGAAAAGGATAACGGTTATGGCCTGAGCAACGTTGATATACGCCTGAAAATGTATTTTGGAAACCAATACGGCATCTGCTTTCCCAAAACGCCCAAAGGGTCCGGAGCGGCGGTATTGGTCAGTATCAGCTGCATACGCAGCCGGGATAATTTTTTAAGGGATTGATAACATGGCCCTTTGAGCGATTGCTAACATGGCCCTTTTGAGCGATTGCTAACATGGCCCTTTACGTATGGAATTTCTCTGCCTTCGAGATGATAAACCCCTTGAAATAGCAAAATAGAATAGCCCTTGCTTTAAAAGAAACTGATATTTACTATATCCAGTTTCTTATTTTTCCTTGCCACATTTACCCACAAGTCATATAATAAAGCTTAGGGGAAAACTGAATAAAGTCGCCGTGTCCCGGAAGTGTCGGAAGCACTTCCGGGCGCATGACAGGTGTGCTAGCACCTCGCACGTCAGCATTACGCTGCCACAGCGACATGCTTATTTTAAAGCATTTTTCTCGCTTTTGCAACGACGAAGCTCGCGTAGGGGTTATTTCACCTAT
>JAFADM010000074.1 GCA_023424865.1 Bacillota bacterium
AAAAGTTCGGTATTACACAAAAAGCGCCCTTATTCATCGGAATACGGCGCCGTTGTCATGTTTTCTCTTTTATTCTACTGTTCTTTAATTAATAAATCAATGCCCATTAGCAATGCGGTTTAAAGAACTTCCACCAATCAGAAGAAAAAGAAAGCTTTGGGATCCGGTAGCCTAGCTTCTATTGAAGCCTTGATTTTGATAGGCTTTCAGCGAAAAAAAACCTCCCGGAAGAAATCCCGGGAGGTTTTGAAATGTCTTGTATTGAAATAAAGGTTCCGTATTGAAATCCTTATCTCTTTGAGAATTGAGGTGCACGACGAGCCTTTTTGAGACCGTACTTCTTTCTTTCCTTCATTCTGGGGTCACGGGTTAAGAAGCCTGCCTTCTTAAGAGGGGAACGAAGCTCATCGCCAACCTGCAGAAGCGCTCTTGCAATACCATGACGGATTGCGCCTGCCTGGCCGGTGAAGCCGCCGCCTTTAACGGTAACCACTGCATTGAACTTGCCAATGGTATCGGTGAGAACCAAAGGCTGCTTGCATATAACTTTCAGGGTTTCCAGACCAAAGTATTCATCAATGGATCTGTCATTTATGGTTACATTGCCGTTTCCGGGAACAAGCCTTACCCGAGCAACGGATTTCTTTCTTCTTCCTGTACCGTAGTACTGTACCTTTGCCATTTAAAAATCCTCCCTTCGATTAGATGTTGAGCTCAAGAGCTTCAGGCTTCTGCGCCTGATGATTATGCTGGCTGCCGGCATAGACCTTCAGCTTTTTAAACATGGTACGGCCCATGCTGTTTCCGGGCAGCATTCTCTTTACTGCAAGCTCAAATACTTTCTCAGGCTGCTTTTCAAGCAGGTGTCTGTACTTGATTTCCTTTAAATGTCCGATATAGCCCGTATGCCTTCTATACATTTTCTGATCCAGCTTTTTACCGGTAAGCACAATCTTGTCCGCATTGAGAATGATGACGAAATCGCCCGTATCAATGTGGGGTGTGTATTCCGGTTTATGCTTGCCGCGAAGAATTTTAGCAACTTCGCTCGCCGCACGTCCAAGAACCTTGCCTTCAACGTCGACAACATACCATTTCTTTTCGACTTCAGCGGTTTTTGCCATGAAAGTCTTCATGAGTTACCCTCCCTAAACTATGTTCCACGAACTCTTGCGCCCCCTTGACCGGCGCCTTGAAGCCCGTAAAAAGAGCATTTCCATTAAGTTCATACCAGGTACGCATTTAAGCTGCGCACCATCCGATTCGACCAATAAAATAGCGCTGCATGACACAGCGTTATTCATTCTAATATAGCCTGCGACTTCCTGTCAAGGCGCAAATGCTTTAAATTTCAAATACGTCTCTCTAGCTCACTTAATTGCTCATTATTTCGCGTTTTCTCTCTCATTTTCACTTACCGTACTATTTTTTGTTTTCCCCCTCGCAGCTCCTGCTCTTATTAGAAATCCATAACGAATTCCCTTATTTCCCGTCTAAAATGTCTTGAGCAAGACTCTCTATTTTGGGGGATCGGACATAGGTTAAGAGTGCTTGTGCCTCCGACTGAAAGGACACTGCATCCACCTGATTCCGTCCTTCCGAAATGGCATCTGCCATGTATTTATTTCCTGCCTGGCTGTAATGGGTAATGTCCAGGTACAAATCCAGGTTTTCAGTTATTTCGTAGGAATTCTGGAAGTTAAACACCTTTACATTAGGATAGCTCTCCGCCTTTGATATCAGGTATTGCTGGACAGCCAGCTTTTTTTCCAGAATACCTTTTTGATCCAAAAGCTTGTACCACAAAATAGGCTTTGGAGGGAAAACAAGGTAGAATTGAGTATCCGGATATTTGGCGGCCGCATCCAGCACAGTTTTGTCTATGGTCTGCCGTGCCGCCTCTTCATCAAGATTGTTAATTTTAAGATAAAGGTCTCTTCTGCCGTAATAAAGCTCCCTATAGTCCTCGGCAATGAGATCCTTAGAAAAGCGTTTCCAGTTCCAGGTATTTAAGGTCTCCCTGTCATAGACATAATAGTCATGAAGGTTAACCCCTGTTTTGCGCATATAAAGCTGCTTTAAGGACAGGAAAAAGTTATTCTGGTTTAAAAGGTACTTCCAGTCGTTTACAGGATTTTCATCGTACATGTAAGTGGGAAAAGCTACCTCCTTTTCATAGACATCACCGTAGTGAATGTCCACTGTCCGGTAATCCACCACCCAGAGCACATTTTTGACTTCATGGTATTTTTCTGCCATATCCAGAACCATACGCTGCTCGGTTACATAGGAGGCGTTAATGGGAAGCTTGATAGCTTTAACCCCCAGCTTTTCGCTGACATACTTCTCAGAAAAATTCTCAATCATGGACGATCCCAGTATGACGGTATCGTATTCCTCATTCCGGGCAAGGCCAGGTATCTGATAGCGTTCAATGGGCACATAGATTTGGCCGTTGTTTTGAAGTCTGAAAAAGGAATAGGGATCCACCCGGTATTGGAATACCGACAGAGGGATGATGGCTCCAAGTAATACTATTAAACCCTTAAGGAAAAAGGAAGCAACCTTGTTTTTTCGCATTGATGCCTAATCCTTTCATTAAAACGCAAAGTAGATAAAGGACTGGGACTGAGTCCAGGCCAGCCAGATAACCGTGGTAAGGGCAAGCGTATACACCAAAAGCCTGGCCGGGGAGGGCAGCTTGTTTATTACACCGCCAATGGAAATCCGGTTTTGGAGCCGGTGGATAATCTCAAGTATAACCAGAGCCCCCAGGGCTGTAAAAAACTCCATAAAATCCAGCCCCAAAATGGTCCGGCTGCTTAAAAAAGCGGATAAATCGAACTTTTCAAAGCCTGTAAAGAACCGGGGCAGCATATAGAAGGCCTCGCTGACGGTTCGGGCTCTGAAAAAAACCCAGGTAAGAAGGATGAAGGCGAAGGTAAGGCCATTAGCTATAAGTCCTCCGAAAGACGCCGCCAGCCTCAAAGGAATAGAAGGTGGTCTGGTTTTCAAGCCGTCCCCATCCTTTGAACCTGCTTTGGGCCTTTTTCCTATGCCCAATATTTTTTCGAAAACCACTGCAAGACCGTTGAGGGCCCCCCAAATGACAAAGGTCCAGCTGGCCCCATGCCACAAACCACTTAAGAGAAAGATAAGAAAAAGATTCAGAAGCGTTCGGGCATAACCCTTGCGGCTTCCTCCCAGAGGGATGTAAACATAATCCCTAAACCAGGTGGAAAGAGAAATATGCCATCTGCGCCAAAATTCTGTCACGCTTTTGGAAAGATAGGGCCTTTCAAAATTTGTCATAAGCTTAAAGCCTATCACCCGGGCGCTTCCGATGGCGATGTCCGAATAGCCTGAAAAATCGCAGAATATCTGAAAGGCAAACGCCACGGTAGCTATAAGGTAATAGGGGCCGTCATAGGCTGCGGAGTTGTTGTATACCGTATCCACCACTACTGCCAGCCTGTCTGCGATAACCACTTTTTTGAAAAACCCCCAGAGCATAAGCTTTAGTCCTGATGCCGCCCTGTCAGGATCAAAAGAATGCTCCACCCGGAATTGGGGCAAAAGCTGGGTAGCTCTCTCAATTGGCCCTGCCACAAGCTGGGGGAAAAATGAAACATAGAGTGCGAAGGTAAAAAAATCCTTCTCAGGCTCCAGATCACCACGATAAACATCCACCGTATAGCTGAGAGACTGAAAGGTATAAAAGGAAATACCTACCGGAAGAAGCAGAGAAAGGGCTCCAGGCTCATAGCTGATGCCCAGGAAGGATAAGCCGGAAGACAGGCTCTGAACCGCAAAGTTAAAGTACTTAAAATAAAAAAGCAGCCCTAAATTACCGCACAGGCTCAAACCTAGCCACAGCTTTCGCATATTGGGCTTTCGTGACCGATGCATGAAAAGGGCAACCCAAAAGTCCACAAAGGTAGAGATAAGCATGATGAGTGCATACTCGGGCTTGTACTGCATATAAAAATAGTAGCTTGCCGCAAGCAATAAAAAATTCCGGCTCTTAAGCCCCGGAATCAGGAAATACAGAAGCGTCACCAGCGGGAAGAAAATCAGAAACTCCAATGAGTTAAAAAGCATGCCGCACCCCAACCCGGCCTACACTTTTCCTGTAAAAGGGAGAGTTCATTTTGTAAGCCTTCCTGTTCTCATTTGAATAAATAACTTCCAAGCACCCCCAGGTTCCCTTTCAGTCCTTCATGAAGGAAGCTTTAGTTCATCCAACACCAAAAAAATCAGGGGTATATCGGGAGCTTTTTTTATCACTATACCCCAGAATATACCCCTAATCAAGGCCATGCCTTATTTTTTTATCTTTTCACTCAATCAATCGTTTTATCAGCAGAATCTTTATTAATACCCTTGCAGAAATGCTTAGCTCATGCCTGTTGGAGCTCAGCCTGAGCCTCCTGGGCAGGCTGCAGCAAAAGCTTGCCTTCTTTAAAGGAGACAGTTACGGAATCGCC
>JAFADM010000140.1 GCA_023424865.1 Bacillota bacterium
ACAAGGCTTTCCTCATAAATAAGCTCCCCTTCGCTGTCATAGAGGTAAACTTCAGCCGGGACCTGCTTTCTCAGCGAGGTGCTGTCTTCTATCATTTTCGAGAGCTCCCAAAAGGCATAGGATTCAACCTTGTAGTAAGCTTCAGGAGCCGTATGCTCAAGCTCAAAACGGAGAAATCCGTCGTATTCATACTCTGCCTTTAAAAAATAATCTTCGGAAAAGATTACTCCATTTAACTCCGTTGACAGGGAAAGCACCAACTCCCCGGAAGCAGCATTTGCAAAACTATGAAACAAAAGTATCGTGAGGGAATGTATTTCCGTTGACAGCCTTGAGGTAGGTGAGGCAAGAACTGTCACATCCCCTGTTTTTTCTTTGTAATACAATTTTTTTGAGCCGCTGCTGCTCTTATAAACGGGAAAAAGCAGAACCCCTTCGCTGTCGTCAGCCACAATAAGACTGTCGAAGTAATCCTCCTTAACAGGCAGCTCTGCCAAAATTTCAGACGGTCCCACAAGGCTTTGCCTCTCTGCGCGCCGGAAGGCCTGTTCAGCTGAGAATGCCGGTGATCCCGCAAGGATATAAAGCACCCCTAAAACCAGTCCGGAAAGAAACAGGTTTCGAAGCACCTTTGCCCAACGGGGCAGGGAAAACCTTTTAAAAGGCTTCACCGGGGTTCACCTCCTTGCAGTACAATTGGCAGAACAAGGCTTCTGCCGGATCGTTCATAACGGATTTCCAGCCGGTCAGCCCCGGTCGAATAGTTTTCCAGCCACATATCAAAGGTGTAGGAGAAGAATCCCTGGGACAGGATATTTCCGACAACATAGCGGCCATTGGGATCGGTTGCCCGGCCCCCGCCCCTATAGCGGTTACCATTATTGTCAACCGCATGAAAGGACATGACGCCATAGGGTGGGCCAGCCCAGGGCAGCAGGCTTGTTGCTCGAAGGGTAAAGTAAAAACCGTCCCTTACCGGCGTTCTCTCTTCATAGGTCCCGTCATAATGCCATTGGGCCACCCGTGTAATGGT
Source organism: Bacillota bacterium (assembly GCA_023424865.1). The sequence goes on from JAFADM010000140.1 coordinate 1,034, forward strand.
AAAGGTATAGCCGTCGGACTTAGCAGAGCTTTTGGGCTCGCTGTAAAAGGTACGCGTACCATATTCCGTTTTTTCAGATACATACACTTCATTAAGCGGGGATTCATTTTTATACAGCCCAAGCCTGCCTTGCAATCCGGGCAGAGTAAGAGCCACAGCAATTATGGCCAAGGCTAAAAGCCATTGGGAAGCAACCCAAAGCCAACCCAGATAGGGCTTATGTATTTTTCTAAGAAGCTTTCCCGTTTCTTCCGGAGCTCCCATATCGGAAACCGCTTTTCGTGCAGCAGCTTCATAATCCATTCCGGACTCAATCATAACGCCCCACTTGTCCTCAAGGTGCCACATGAGCTCCTGCTTTACACCTGCACGATCGGGCTTAAAGCGTATAAATGCGCATGCGGTATCGCACCACTTTTCCAGCCTCTCTTTTCCGCTCATAGGCTTTGGGGTGCGGCAGATAACCCCTGGCCCAGAACCAAAGTACTGACCTTTTCGGAAAAATGACGCCATTCCTCTGTTTTCTCCTTTAGTTGTCCCCGGCCCTTTTCCGTTATCCGGTAATACTTCCGCTTTCGTCCTCCTGCAGTTTCCCGTGTACTGGACTCTACACATTTGGTTTTTTCCAGGTTATGCAGGATGGGGTACAGCGTCCCTTCCTTGAGCTCAAAGGTGTTGTCACTTTTTGCAGCCAGTTCCTGAATCATCTCATAGCCGTATTTTTCACCTTCACTGAGAAGCTTGAGCACCAAAAGTACAGTGCTTCCGGCCATGAGGCTTTTATCAATCTTCATGAGCTTACCTCCGATTACCTCAACGCTAGACCTCGATACTAGACCTCATACCAGACCTCATACCAGACCTCATACCAGACCTCGATACTAGACCTCGATACCAGACCTCGATACCAGACCTCGATACTAGACCTCGATACTAGACCTCGATACCAGACCTCAAAAACATACCTCGATAATCTATGCTTATGGTATTTTTATAATACCTAGACAATCGAGGTAAGTCAAGTCCCTATTCTCAACAGAAATCATAAACTAAAGCTCTTTCGGAATAAGCTTGGCGTAATACCATGAACATCCTTAAACGCGGCAGTAAACTTTGCCGGATTTTCATAGCCGCACAGAGCAGCAATATTTTTAATGCTAAGCTCGTCATCGGCCAGCATCTGCATGGCCCGCTTCATAACAGCCGTACGCATATAGGCGTAGACAGTGGTGCCGTAAAGGCTTTTAAAGGCTATCCGCAGCTTACTTTCGCCCATTTCGGCCAATCGGCACATTTCCTCAGCCCCCGGAGGATTAAGGGGGTTGAGGTCGATGCGCTCCCGCACCTTATACAGCTTTTTTTCATCATTCCAGGTGACATAATGGCGGCGGTTTTTAGCTCGCCTCTCATACTCGGCGTTATGGGCAATCATGAACAAAAGCTCAATGGTTTTGCAGTTATAGGCAATTAATGGCATGCGGTTGCCCCTCACCCCCCACCGTATTTGCTCCATAATGAGCATAATATCGGGTGAATCCACATGCTGGGGCTTCCACAGAGGTGCATCCTTCACACGGATGGGATAATCATGCTGATTTGCCTTTAAATAAGCATCAATGTATTCGTCAAAAACCAGGATACATGTAAAGCAGGCGTGGACCCCGGCTGGAAGGGTTAATCGAAAAGGCTTTTGTGGATTTATGACTAAATGGGTTGCCGGACTGAGTTTTACCTCCGGCTTACCTTTCCGCGTAAAAATCAAATCCCCGCAATCCACACAGAAAATCCACAGACAGGGCTTTTCAATATGCATGGTATACTCAAGGGTGATTTCAGGTGTAAACCAGGCGCTTGAAACATATAATCCGGGAGCCGGATTGCGTTCGCTAATCCACCCGTTTTCCCAGCCCGGAGGCACCTCATAATGGGTGTAGTGGGCAAGGTTGTACTGCTTGAAGCCAAAATGCTCCGCCCAGGCGCCCCAGCCCTTTTCATATTCCTTTGTATAAAGCATTGCAGTCTCCTAAAAGAATTAGATTAGTCAAACTTATCTCGTAACATTATAGCATATTATCAAATTAAAACACGCTCAAAAGTAATCCAAAAAGCGATAGGACTAATCCAAAAACAAGTCTAAAAAAGTAGTTTATAACTCCGATACCCTTTAAACTTGAGCATCTGGGTTTATACCCGCTATCAACCAGGTTGTAAGCATAAGAGCTCCCTCTAATTGACAAGGCCCTGTACCCATGTTACGATCTCGAAAGGTTAGTATTATCTAACTTTTATTGCCGCAAGCGCTTCAGGCATCCATAAATCAATACGAGGAGTAAATAAAATGAGAACAAGCATGAAGAAGAAGCTTTTAGCCGTTTTATGCTCTGCGGCTATGCTCGCTGCCGCAGGCTGCGGGAGCACACCTGCCGCAAACACACCTGCATCGGCCACTCCCTCATCCCAGCCTCAGGCAAGCGTCCAGCCCACTCCCACTCCGGAACCGGAGAGCACAACCCGCAAGGTAAGCACCATTATGGGCGAAATTGAAGTTCCCGCCAATCCTGAGCGTGTGGTTGTCAACTGGTACATAGGCGACCCGTTTACCCTTGGCCTTAACGTGGTGGGATACTCCGCGTGGGCACAGGAAACCATGCCCTTTTACGATAAGTTCGATCCTGCGGGAAAGATTACCAATTGGGCTCAGGAGGATGTAATGGCTCTTGATCCCGATCTGATTATTACCTATTCGCAGGATGATTTTGAAACCTTCAGCAAAATCGCTCCCGTGCTTGTCATTCCTGAAAGCGATGTAAGCTCCGAGGAAAGGCTTCGCATTATCGGCGAGGCTACCGGAAGATCTGAAATTGCCGAAGAAGTCATTAAGGTTTTTGAAGAGAAGCTGGCTGATGCCAGGCAAAAATTTAATGCAGGCGCCTTTGAGGGCAAAACCTTCAGCATCATGGAGGACTGGGGTCCTTCCGGCGAATGGAGCGGGGTAGCCTACGAAACAGGCTCAAGAGGCGGAACCCTTGTTTATAAGTACCTTGGCCTTCAAAAGCCGGAAAAGCTGGAGCAGCTTATTGCCGAAACAGGCAAGGGCCGCGCCACCCTTAGCTATGAAATTGCCCATGAGTATTTTGGCGATTATATTTTATGGTTCCGTCAGGAGGGCAAGGATTCCGAGTACTCCAAAACGGAAATATGGAAAAGCATACCTGCTGTTGCCGAGGGCCGCCTGGTAGAAATCCCGGGCCTGTATCAGGGCCTTTTCTACTATGACGACGTAGCCAGCCTTACCGCTCAGCTTGACTATATTGTGGATGCCTTGAATCAACTGGCCCAATAATCGCCTTAAGGAAAGGACATCATCCTTGCAATGAATACCAAGCACCTTGCAAATCCTCTTACCAAGCGCCCGTCAGGGGCTGTTAAATTCACATTAACCATGGTTGTGGGGTTCGGTTTGCTGGTACTTATGTCGGCGGCATCGATTAGTTTCGGCGCCGCCGATATGAGTTTATCCACAGCCTGGGGAGCGGTTTTCCGCTTTAATCCCTTACTTACCGAGCATCAGATTATCCGGACGCTGCGTTTTCCCCGAACCGTTGCCGACCTGGTGGTAGGCTGCAGCCTTGCGGTCTGCGGCGCCATTATGCAGGGTACTACCCGCAATCCCCTCGCCGATTCGGGCCTCATGGGCATAAACAGCGGCGCGGGCTTTGCCCTTGCCCTGAGCATGGCCTTCATTCCGGGGCGCACCTATGGCACAACCATGCTGTTTGCCTGTCTGGGTGCCGCAGTGGCTACCCTCCTGACTTATTTTGTGGCATCACTGGGCAAGACCGGGCTTACTCCCCAGCGACTGGTTTTGGCAGGTATCTCCATATCCATGCTTTTCGGGGCCTTCAGCCAGTACATAACCATTAAATACCACCTGGGCATGGCTCTGGCTTACTGGACAGCGGGCGGCACGGCCACGGCAACCTGGAGGGAGCTGGGGATTGTTTCGCCCTTTTTTGTGTTTGGTGTTGCAGCTGCCATCGCCCTATCCCGTTCCGTCACCCTTTTAAGCCTTGGTGAGGATGTGGCTACCGGCTTAGGTGTAAAAATACGCAGAGTCAAAGGTATTTCCACGCTCATTGTGCTGCTTCTTACGGGGCTCTCCGTTATTGTGGTAGGTCCTGTGGGCTTTGTGGGTTTAATCACGCCCCATATCGTTCGGTACATGGTGGGGGTGGATTACCGTTACGTTATACCGGCCAGCGCACTCTTTGGGGCTCTCATTACTGTTTCCGCCGATCTTGCGGGCAGGCTTATCAATAAGCCCTTTGAAACGCCTCTCGGCGTAATCTTTGCCGTTATCGGCGTGCCTTACTTTCTTTATCTGGCACGAAAGCAAAGGAGGGAGTTTGAATGAAGAGAAAACCTTCCTTCACCTTGAACCGGGGCTTAATGATTATCGCCCTTATGGCACTTCTTTCCGTCGCCATCGCCGTTATCAGCATGAACACCGGAAAAATGAATTTGTCCCCCGCTCAGGTTTTGGACGTGGTTCTGGGAAAGGGAACAGATAAGGAAAGGCTTATTGTTTTTGAGTTCCGGCTCCCCCGCATTATACTGGCACTTCTTGTAGGTGTGGGAATGGGCGCCTCGGGCACCATTATGCAAAGCCTCCTTCGAAACGACATGGCCAGTCCCGGCACCCTGGGCATTAGCTCCGGTTCCGGCCTTTTTGTGCTTCTTTATGTGGTCATGTTTTCAGCTCAGAGCAAGGCCTCCCCCATCATCCTGCCCCTGCTGGCCTTTTTGGGAGGCATAACGGCTGCAGCACTCATTTTTCTTTTATCCCACCGACGTGGAAGGGATACTTCCCCCACCGGGCTTATATTAACCGGTGTGGCCCTGGGAACCGGCTACGGCGCTCTTACAACCCTTCTTACTTTAAAGCTTGACGAGAAGCAAATGGAGTTCATCCAGCGCTGGAATGCGGGCAATCTGTGGGGGGATGATTGGCGCAATCTTGCGGTGCTTGCTCCCTGGACACTTCTATTGTGGGGCTATGCCTTCTACCGTTCCCGCATGTTAAATGCCATTCAGCTAGGAAACGATACGGCCAAGGGCTTGGGAGTTGCCGTAAAAACTGAGTTTTTAGGGCTCTCCATCGCTGCGGTGGCGCTTTCGGCGGGAAGCGTAGCTTTGGGAGGAAGCTTTTTCTTTGTGGGAATGATTGCCCCCCATATGGCACGTAAGCTGGTTGGGCCTAATCACAAGCTGCTTTTTCCCGCCGCGTCCTTCTGCGGCGCCATTATTATTCTTATTGCCGACACCCTGACCCGCACCATCAGCCTTGGCGCCGATGTTCCCGTAGGCATTGTCATCACCGTACTCAGCACCCCTTATTTTCTTTATCTCATGGCCCGCTCCAACTGACCCGGCCCTTTTTTGCGTGCCCGCACTTAGCTTCGGAATATAGCTTAATTGAGCGCTGGAGTAAGGTTTCATATTACGAGTTAAAGTAGTACCTTCACACAGCCCTTGCACCCCTGTGGCAAATAGCGTAAAATATATCTGAACATATGTTCCGGAATTATTGATCCGCCATGGGATAAAGGGACCTTCGGATGCCTCGGGCTTTAAGGCCATTTGCCATTGTGCCGTTTGCCGGGGGTGCCGCCTTAGGCAATCCGGAACAAGGTCCTTCCGATTTTGGTTTACGGGGGAATTGGGTATTGGCTTCCAATGAAATAGTGTCCATAAAAGCATCGGTTCGAAGCCTTGTCGCTTTCTCCATACAGGAGGAAACCGCCTGGTCCTTTAGCTCTTACCGTCAGCTCCAGGAGGGAACGCTGGCCCACGGGCTTTTGCAAAAGCGTCATACGGAGGAGGGCGACTATGAAGCGGAGGTCTGGCTTTCCGACAGCTTTGAGGCTCCCGGATGCATAGTGGAGATAAGCGGCAGAGCGGACGGCATCTGGACCTATCCGGACAAAACCATTATCCATGAGATCAAAACCACCTCCGCTCCCTTAACAGGCATCAATGAAGACTACAGCGAGGCTCACTGGGCCCAGGCCAGGCTATACGCCTACCTCTATGCCAAAGCCCACAGCCTTGACAGGATGTCTGTCCGGCTTACCTATTATCGAAGGGAAACGGGTGAAGAGAAGTCCTTTGACCGGGCATACCCTCTTGATAAGCTGGAGCGTTTTTTTAAAACCCTGCTGTACCCCTATGCCGCCTGGTCCGTGGCCCAGGCAAAATGGCGTTCTTTGCGAAACCTTACCATAAAAAACATGGCGTTTCCTTTTTCAGGCTATAGGAAAGGTCAGAAGCTTCTTGCTTACAATACATGGAAATCCATTGAAGAGGGAAAACGGCTGTTTGCACAGGCTCCCACCGGCACGGGTAAAACCATGGGCGTGCTTTACCCGGCGATAAAGGCCCTGGGAGAGGGAAAGCTGGACCGTATTTTTTACCTTACCGCCAAGACCACAACCCGGGCCATTGCGGAAAACGCTTATAAAATGCTTGAAAAAGACGGACTTCGGCTTAAGGTGCTAACCCTTACCGCCAAGGATAAGCTCTGCCTGCTTCCCATAAAAAACTGCAACCCGGAAAAATGCGAGTTCATCCAGGGCTTCATGTCCCGCTCCAAGCGGGTGGTTCAGGGCCTTCTTAAAAAACATGACTTTTTCTCACGTGAAAGCATTATTGAAGCCGCTGAAAAGCACCGACTCTGCCCCTTCGAGCTTAGTCTGGAGCTGGCCCTTGGCTGCGATCTCATAATCTGCGATTACAATTATGCCTTTGATCCCAGAGTCTATTTAAAGCGCTTTTTTCAGCAAAAGGGCCGGGAAAGCTATGCTTTTCTCGTGGACGAGGCCCACAACCTCTTTGACAGGGCCAGAGAAATGTACTCGGCAAGCCTTTCCATGAAGTCCATAACCCTGCTGGCCAAAAGTCTTCGCAAGGAGGAGCCCGCCATCTACAAGACCCTGAGGGCTCTTAAAAAGGCCGTAGCATCTTTGGAGCCCCTGTTTCAGTCCAGCCTCTCCCAGGCTGCCGGAAGGGATTATTACGCCTCTCCTGAGCCCCCGGGACTTCTTACCGAATGCCTGGACGCCTTTCTGGAGCGAACGGAGGCCTGGATTATGGCTCAGGAGGAGGCGGAGACTCATCCCTACGGTGAAGACCTTATTACTCTCTTTTTTGATTTGCTTCATTTTAAAAACGTACTGGAGCTTTTCTCACCCCGATACAGGACATTAGCCACCGGAACCAAGGGAAGGCTTGTCATTACCCTTCTTTGCCTGGATCCGGGTGAAATGCTGGACAAGCGCATGGATATGGCCCAAACCGCCGTTTTGTTTTCTGCCACTCTTTCCCCTTTGGGGTATTTTAAAAACATTCTGGGCGGACGGCAGGGAGATATTACCCTGAGGCTGCCTTCTCCCTTTCCCAGGGAAAATCTTTTTGTTGTAAATCAGGACCTTATAGAAACCCGCTACCGTCAGAGGGAGCAGCATATGGAGGGGCTCGCTCAGGCCATTAAGGGCTGGGTGGAGGGCCGGGGCGGCAATACCATGGTTTTCTTTCCATCCTACAAATACATGCTGGAGGTACACCAGCTTCTTTCCCTCATGCCTCTGGACTGGGAGCTTCACTTGCAGGAAAGAGAAATGGACGATGAAGCCCGGGCCCGATTCCTGGCACTTTTTGATGAAACCGGAGCTATACCGAGAATAGGCCTTTGCGTCATGGGAGGAGCCTTTGGAGAAGGTATTGATCTTACGGGAGACAGGCTTACCAGTGTCATTGTCGTGGGTGTAGGACTGCCTCAGGTATGCCCCGAGCAGGAAATTCTACGGGCCTATTATGAAAAGGAGCGCGGCACCGGCTTTGATTACGCCTATACCTTCCCTGGACTTAACAAGGTCCTTCAGGCTGCCGGACGTCTTATCCGAACGGAAACAGACCAGGGGGCCCTGCTTCTTATTGATTCCCGCTATGCCGAAAGAGACTATCTGGCCCTTTTGCCGGAGGAGTGGCATCCCATTCCCAGAGTCGCCCGTGGGCTTTCCCTCAATGAAAGCGTGCGAGGCTTCTGGGCCGGAAAAAGTATAAAAGAAAAAGGAGAGGCTTTGTATGGAGCTCAAAACCGAAACGATTAAAAAGGTACTGGAAAAAGAAAAACTCCTTTATCTGGGAACCACCAATGGCAAATACCCGGATAACTCGGCTGTTTGCTTTGCTTATGACGATGATCTGCATTTGTATTTTGGAAGCTACTCCGACACTCTGAAATGCAGAAATATCGCCCAGAACCCTTATGTGGCCGTAACTTGCGGCACACTTCAAATTCATGGAATCGCAAGAGCTGTACCTTATGGAAGTGAGGAATATACAGAAAAAAGAGCTGTTTACGACAAACGCTTCCCCCAATATGCCACTGTTTTTGAGAAGGAAGCTAATGAGCTTTATGAGATCCTTCCGCTGGTTATATGGCATTACAACCCATCCCTGGGAGAAATGCACCGTGACGAATTCATTCTTGATAGGACATACTATAAGGAAATTGAGCCCTACCATTTTCACAAATATGAAGAACGTTAATTGGCTGTGTCATAAGCCAAGATACTTTGCCTTGCTTTTAAAAGATTCCCAGAAATTTTCGCTGCATGTCAATTTTAAACCGTATTAGCTCTCCCTGGGATATAATGTATGCCGTATCGCCCCGTGACAGCCTCACCGCCTCCACGTTGGAACGAGCAGTGTACATATCCTTAATTTCTCCGTTTTTACCGATAAAATAAACCTCCGGGCCGCATAAAACAGCCGCTACATCACCGTAAACGGATATCCCGGTAACCATGCCGTCCAGCTTAAGATTGTACTTTTCTTTGCCGTCCTCATCGTAAATGGCAAGCTGAGAGGACACCTTTTTTTCACGGTCATACAGCTCCTGATCCAGACTGGCTGCAATAACCTCGCTGCCGTTGAATACAGCTGCCGCCGTGAAGTTATCCTTCTCCGGCTTCTTGCTCCATAAAGTCTTCAAGGAGGAATCCACACAAAGCAGGCTGTTTTCTCCGGCAAGAACCAGCTTTTCCCTGCCAAGCGCCATTGCACTGAAGAAAAGCTCCTCTTCTCCTCTTACGCTTCCGGTTTGGCTCATTGCCAAATTCAAAAACTCAAACACGCCTGTGGTCTGGAGACCCTGGGTTTCCACACCGCAGACAATAAAGCCCTGGGAATTATAGCTGGGAAAATGATAGAGTGAAATGGGATAGTAGTCGGAAACGTTGCGGAAGGCGATTTCGTCGCCGTCCACGGAATAAAGCCGTATACTGCGCTTATAGCCCGCAAGCTCGCTGCGGGTTATAACGTATACCCAGGAATCATACAGTCCTGCGCCTACAATATCCTCATCCAGTGTTTTTTCCCATAGGATATTGCCCTCACCGGCCATCGCAAAGTAGCGTCCGCTTAAATCCGCAAGGAAGGTCTTTTTGCCGTTTGCCCGTATAAAGGGCTTCTTAAGCTCCACGGGCAAATACCATTTTTCCTCTCCCTCATCATTATAAAAGCGCAGAGCGCTAATGGAGCAAAGCAAAAAACCGTCGTCACGGGCATCGTAGGCCAGAGCCTCAGAGGCATTAAGCGCGGTAATGGTCTTTACCTTTTGAATAATTTCCTCCTGGCCAATGCTCAAAACCCGGTTATAAAGGCCTGTGAAGCCATCCGCCAGCCCTTCTGCCGGATTTATGTCAAAAAACGAATATAACCCCACTCCCACTATGAGAAGCAGGAATAAGAGAAAACTAATAAGCTTTATAAAAAAGGATCTTATGGGTCTTGGCTTTTTTCCGTCCTTCATGGGCTATGGACTTTCTCCTTTGTAGACGCTCCAATGATGCACCCTTTG
>JAFADM010000251.1 GCA_023424865.1 Bacillota bacterium
CCATTTACAATACCCATTCCAATGCCGACCATATCGGCGGCAACAAATACCTCCAGGATCAAACCGGCTGCAGGATTTACGCGCCGGGAATTGAAGCGGATTTTACCAATCATACGCTTTTGGAGCCCTCCTTCCTGTACGGAGGCTTTCCTCCTAAGGCGCTGCGGCATAAATTCCTCATGGCTCAGGAGAGCCAGACCGCTTACCTTGGGGAGGAGGACCTTCCCGAGGGCTTAACCCGAATTCCCCTGCCGGGACATTTCTTTGACATGGCCGGCTACAGAACCTCAGATGATGTGGTTTATCTGGCAGACTGTCTTTCCAGCGAGGAAACCCTGAAGAAATATCAGATTGGCTTTATCTATGATGTGGCCGCCTACCTGGAAACCCTGGAGAAGGTAAAGAACATGGAAGCCAGTCTGTTTATCCCAGCCCACGCAGAAGCAACGGATAATATCGCGCCTCTGGCCCAAATGAATAGCGACAAGGTTATGGAGATAGGTGACAGAATTGTTGAAATATGCAAAGAACCGTTGCTGTTTGAAGCGATTCTTCAAAGGCTTTTCAACGTCTTTGGTCTTGCTATGAGCTTTGAACAGTATGTGCTTGTGGGGAGTACCGTTCGTTCCTACCTCTCCTGGCTTAAGGATTTGGACAGGCTTCAGTACCTGTTTGACAATGGCCGTATGCTCTGGCAGAGGACTGGAGTCTGAATGTCCTGTTGCGTAAATAAAATAAGCCCGGAGGCTTCGAATGCTAAAAATTAAATAGCATTTGAGGCTTCCGGGCTTTTGCTGTTCAGGTTTCTGTTTTTTCCCTTACCGATTGGGATTCAGCCTGTTTTTCCGGCCTTCTTAAGGGAGAGCTCATAGAGCTTTGCGTAGATGCCCGGGTGAGCCATTAGCTGGGCATGAGTTCCGTATTCCATTAATTTGCCCTTATTGAGAACGAAGATACAGTCCGCATCAAGAATGGTTCCCAGGCGGTGGGCGATGACCAGGGAGGTTCTTCCGGCAGAGGCATTGGACATGGCTTTCTTAAGGGCCAGTTCCGTTTCCGTATCAATATTGGCCGTGGCCTCGTCCAAAACCAGCACCACCGGATCAAAGGCAATGGCGCGGGCAAAAGCAATAAGCTGCCGCTGTCCTGCCGAAAAGGCGCTGCCCCGTTCCGATACCACCTGCTCATACTTATCCGGAAGCTTGTCGATAAAGGTGTTGGCGCTTACAAAGGTTGCGGCTTGTACCACGGCGTCATCGGTAATAGCCTCCTCATTGAGCCGGATATTGTAGGCAATGTTACCTGAAAAGAGGAACACATCCTGCATAACCACAGCTACCTTCCGCCGCAAATCCGACAGGCGGTAGTTTCGGATATCCACCCCATCTAAAAGGATCTGTCCTTTCTGGATATTGTAGAACCTGGCCAGAAGGGAGATGATGGTGGTTTTTCCCGAACCCGTAGCCCCCACAAAAGCAGCCGTCTGACCGGCTTTTACATGGAAGCTGATATCCTTTAAAATCCAGTGCTCGCCGTTATAGGCGAACCAGACATTTTTAAATTCGATATCTCCGGTGGCGGTGGGAAGGGGAAGACCGTCCTCCACATCCTCCTGATCCTCATGGTTATCCATAATATCAAAAATTCTGTCCGCGGAAATAAGGGAGGACTGAACCGTGGTAAATTGCTCTGCCATACGGGAAATAGGCTGGACGAACTGCTTGATGTAATTGGTGAAGGCGTAGAGCACTCCCACGGAGAGAAGGCCAAAGAGGGCATCCTTTGCAAAAAAGGCAAAGAGTGCGGCAACGGCAATATTCCCGATGGCATTGAGAAGGGGAGCGGAAAGGCTGTTTAAAAGAATCTCCACAACACCCAGGCGGTAGTATTCTCCGCCCATTCGGGTAAACTCCGCGTTTTTATACTTTTCACGGCCGAACATCTGGACAATGCGCATGCCTATAATGTTCTCCGCCAAAAAACTGTTAATGCGGGAAAGCATGGTTTTTAAGCGGATGTAATTGCGGCGTGCATAGTGCCGATAGAGAATGCTCACCAGTGCCACAAGGGGAATAACGGTGAGAGAAAAAGCAGCGAGCTTTACATTTAGTGCGAACATAGTGTAAACAACAGTAATGATAAGAAGGATATCCTTAACAAAGGAAACCAGCACATTGGAGTACAAATCCGACAGGGACTCCACATCGTTGGATATTCGCGTTAGAATACTGCCCGAGGAGTTTTTGTCGAAAAAGCCCATGGAAAAGTGCTGGACATGGGTAAAAAGGCCGGTGCGAAGCCGGTGCATAATACGCTGTCCAAGAGAGGCCAAAAGGAGGGACTGGGCATAATCGGCTCCCACGCCCACTAAAGTGGCAGCCAGGAAAAAGCCTGCGAAAAGGGCGATATTGCCTAAATTGGCGGAACCCTCACGCAAATTATTATCAATAACCTGAGCCAGTATCCAGGGCTTTACCACCACTGCCAGATTGCTGACGATGGCAATGAGGACGGTAGCGACGGTGAGACCGGGATAAAACCTGAAATAGCTTATGAGGCGTCTAAAGGTGTGCCGTTTCTTTTTCTGGACATACTCGGCCATACGGCCCGGGGTTTCATTTTTTACCATCGGGGATGGGGATGGGTTGGAAGACCTATTCATAAGACAAGATCACCTGAACTTTCCGATTGATCGTACGTGAGCGTATCTTCATGGCTGTTCTCGGCATCCATGGCTCTTAAAAGACGGATGAACGCACCGTTGGAGCGTTTTAGCTCGTCAGGGCTTCCATAGGCCGCAACGCTGCCGTCCTCATCCAAAAGCAGGATTTTATCCGCCAGTGATGCGGCAGCGATTCGGTGGGTGATAAGAAGGGTGGTACATCCCTTGATGGCGACTTTTAAATTGCTTAAGATGCGCTGCTCGGTAGCCGCATCCACAGCGGAGAGGCAGTCGTCCAAAACCAGCAGGCCGGGCTTTTTAATAAGGGCCCTGGCAATGCAAATCCGCTGTTTCTGGCCACCTGAAAGGGTGACGCCTCTTTCGCCCACCATGGTTTTATAGCCTTCGGGCATGCCTTCAATATTATCGTCCACTGCGGCGGCTGCGGCAGCCGTTTGTACGTCTTCAAAGGGAAGGGAGCTGTCGGTGAAGCGGATATTGTTTTCAATGGTATCCGAGAAAAGGAAGGTGTCCTGGGGTACATAAGCCGAATTTTTACGCAGCACCTCAAGGGGAATGTTACTGATGTCATGGCCTCCCAAATAAATCTTACCTTCCTCCAGCGGCCACATGCGAAGCACCAGGTTAGCCAGGGTGGATTTGCCGCTTCCGGTAGGGCCCATAACAGCAAGCACGCCCCCTGCCGGAATAGTAAAATGAATATCCTTCAGGGAGGGACATCTGCATCCCGGATAAGTAAAGGTGAGGTGATTCACTTTCAAATGGCATGGGTTGAGCTCCTGTATGCTCTCATCGGCAGTGGAATTGTCCACCGAGGGCTTTGCATGAAAAATTTCATCCAGGCGCCGCATGGACACCATACCCTTTTGCCACACCTGAACCAGACGGCTGATGGTGTTTACCGGTTCAATGATGAGAAGCAAATAGCTGTTGAAGGCCACATACTGGCCCACGGTAAGCCGGCTGTCCATGACCATGCTTCCGCCCCAGACAAGAAAGACGGAAAACACCACTCCGAAAGCCATCTGAACAATAGGGGACAGGGTGGCGGACAGGCGGACCATGCCCATTTCAGCCTCCCATTTTTTCTTGCTGAGATCCGAAAAAATGGAGCTTTCCACGTTTTCCTGGGCGAAGGCCTTTATAACGCGAATACCCGTTATATTTTCCTGCACCTTGGAGGAAATGGACGAAACAGCCTCCTGTACCTTCAAAAAGCGGCTGCGCACCCCGCGTCGCAGCTTAATGAGGAGAAAAACAAGAAGGGGAATGGGAATAAAGGCGACTAAAGTAAGCTGCCAGCTTGTGGTTTGAACCATGTAGCTCAAAGACACAACGGTAACGGCCAGGGCGTCCACCATGCCTACCAATCCGTTCCCGAACATCATGCGTACCGCCTGAATATCAGAAATTGCCCGGGTAATAATATCACCCGTATTGTTCTTGATATAAAAGTCGGCGGAAAGGCCCTGAAGGTGGGTAAACAGTGCTTCGCGGAGATCGCGCTCCAGCCTGCGGGTAAAGCTCATTATAAAGTAGCGCCATACAAATCGGAATACAAAGGTCAGAAATGCGGCTACTGCCATAATGATTACCAGCTTGTAGATACCCGGTAAAGCTTCCTGAAGCCTTGCCTCTGCTTCGGGGGTTACCACGGATCCAGGCAGAACGGCGTTTTGTTCCACTTTATCAACGAGCTGGCCTAAGAGATTGGGAATTTGAGTGTTAAGAATGGTTGTGCATAATACAAAAAAGACACCTGCTGCATAACGAAGAGCGTTTTTCCTGAAGAGACCGACAATCAACCTTTTGCTGGTAAGCTTTGGAGCGGAACCGGAGGATTGTCGGCTGTCGGTACTGTCCTGCAAATCAAATCACTTCCATTATTATGTAAGTTTATTCGCTGGCTTACAAGGAATTTACTCACATTTAACCAGCTTTTAAAGTATATCAAAAAGAATGATCGAATAATAGAGCATAAATTGCTTATTGTTCGATCATGAAATCCGGAGAGCTTATTCCTGCAGCATGTTTTTTCTGAAATCCGCAGGCGTTACTCCGTTAAGCTTTTTAAAGGATTTGTAAAAATAGGAGCTGTTGGTGATACCGATCTTCTCGGATATTTTTGCAATTGGATATTGTGTTTTTTGCAGAAATTCCTTTGCCTTATTCATTCGCACCTCGGCTAAATAATCCGGTATGGTTTTAAGCGTACGCTGCTTGTAGAGCCTTCCTATATAGGATGGATTCATATCAAGCTTTTCCGCAATGCTGTTAAGGCATAAATCCGGGTTGGCGTATTCGGAAGCAATAATAGCATTAATATTTTGTATAAGGTTCGCATGCTTCATACTGCGCTTTTCATCAAGGGCCAGCTTCATTTCATCAAAAAGCTTAAAAAACCGGCTGTTGATTTCATCCAGTGTATCCACATTGTTGGGGTTCAGCATGGCCGTATTGATACCGGGCTGAAAGGCCAGCTGATTGTTTTTGTAAACAATATTGAAGGTGTTTGTAACAGTTAGGGCCAGGTGGGAAAGCACAAAATTAATAACGGTAAAGGGGTGATGAATCGTCTCATTTACTATTTCACAGTAGATGCTTTTGGCAGCGCAGGTATTATAGGCCATAATGGCTTCTGTCAGCTGTTTCTCCTTATGTGCGGGGTAGGCGTATTCCTTTTCCTTGAATGCCATGACAGCCTGTGAATGCAATATGCAGCCCCAGCCGTAGAAAAACCTGTGATAGGATGCCTCAAGCATCTGATTGTAGAGGATGCCGGCATTTTCTATCCTGACGCCGGAAGGGCTTACCGTAATGGAAACAGACGTTTTCAGAAATTTCTGAATGGAATGGTTAAACGAATGAACCAGCTCCTCTAATTGGGATTCAAGCTCCGGTTCACTTAAGTCCCCGTTTTTAGGGTTAAGCAGCATAACCATTCTGTCCTCGCCCATATCAACAGCTTCCGCGGAAAAAAGGCCTGAGCACAGCTCGGAAGCAATATTTCCTATACCGAACTTATATAAGCTGATGTCGTCTATCGTGTATTTCTGTAAAAATTCCTTATAATTATCAATTCTGAGAAGAAGCATAAAAATACCTGCCTCCGGATTGAGCTGAACGTCATGCTCCTTGAAAATTTTCTCAATAATTTGAAAATTAGGTGACTTCCTGCATAAAAGCAGATTGCTTAAAAACTCCTGCTTGAGGATTTTGTTTCGGGTATGCTGCTCCGATTCAAGCTTTTTTAGATTCATAAGCTTTGTGTCAATAGGATTTGACAACAGCCTTGAAACCACGAAAGCAAGCAGGAAGCTGAAAATGAGAATAATGGCGCAGGTGGTTACCAGATTGGCCTTCATTTTTTCAATGGAGCTAAAAATAATAGTGTAAGGGGTAATCCGAATGTACCGCCAGTTCAGGGAATCCGGCTCCGTATAGGTAATGAAGAACTTTTCTCCGTCGATTTCCTCAACAAGATAGCCCGAGGACTTAGGGCTTGCTTGAAGCAGGGTGATGTATTTCCTCTGGCTGATATCCGTCAGCATCTTCTCATTGTTGCTGTTTGAAGCCAGTTTTCCGCTGCCGTCGATTATAAAGGTGTCGCTGGAAGGGCTGTCAATTTCCGAGGTCATAATATCCCTGATCCAATTTTCCCTTATATTAATGACCACCACACCCCCGGTTGCTTTTTCAAAAGGCTCGTAGCACAGGATGGTGAAACAGCTGTACTTGTCCGTGTTGGGAATGTCATAGGCAAAATGTCTGGGAACGGGGTAAAAGGGCTTATATTCTTTTAAGTTGTCAATGATCTCCACAATATTGCTGTCTGCAAACTCCGTTTTTTTATGGGAGCCGATAAGCTTGCTGCCGATGGTGGTGTTCTGATTGTTTGTGCTTACAAAGAAGGTTTCGGTTGAAGGATTATAGACATATACCGAATCGATGAAGGGCATGGAAATCCTGTAGGTGCTGAGTTGGTTCATTGCAGGAACCATGTCGTAGACATCGGGCAGGGGGTAGTAGAGAAGCTTGGCGATATTTAAGTCTGCAAAGATTTGAAAGGAAAGGGTTTTTGTCATTTCAACCATCATGGATACCTGTTTCCTTGTTTGGGCCAGGTTATTGAGGTTGTAATTGTAAACCTGGTTGACGGCCAGATCGAAAAATTTTATGTAAAATAAGGAGGACAGGAGCATGACAATAAGGACGATACACGTCATTAGCGACATGAATAGCCTCAAATAGATCCTGCTGTTTTTCAGAGCAAGCTTCTTTAACATAAATTTCCTCCTTGGGATGAATTTATTCTAATCTTTTTTCTGCCTTTGTTCAATGTAAGAAAAATGAAAAAACCAGGTTTCAAGGGCGTAATTGATGTATTTTGCACTAATGTATTCAAATTGCATAAGCTCATTCTAACCATTATGCATACAACTCGTGAAAATGCAGTGTTACACCCGGGCGCCTTAAGCTAGAATGAAGTCAAATGATAACAGGCAGCTTCATTACGGAGGTTAAGGCAAAAATGAAGAAAAAAGACACAACCGGAATCCCTGTAAACATAAAACCAAAACCGGACAAAGGGGTAAAAAGAGAAAGCGATCTCAGGTATGACTTTAAAAAGAACAGACTGCTTTTGCTCATGATTTTACCTGTCATTGTCTTCTTCTTTATTAATTCCTATCTGCCCATGGTGGGCATTTATTACGCATTCACCCGCTTCGACTTTATCGGCGGCCTTTTCGGGAGCCCCTTTGTGGGCCTTGATAATTTCAGATACCTGTTCCAGTCGGGAATTTTGCTTAAGCTTACGGCCAACACCCTTTTATACAATCTGGCTTT
>JAFADM010000349.1 GCA_023424865.1 Bacillota bacterium
GTTCAATTGGGTTGCGGGCAAAGCCCGCTTCAGGTTTTGAGAAAGCGCACTGCCGGCTCCTATAAGCCGGATAAAGCAGTGAAAAAGTTTAGGAGGAACGGAACATGTCACAGAATAAAAAATCCCCAGGCAAAAGCACAGGCAGGAAAGTGGTTCCAGCAAATAACAGGCTGCCACTGCCGGTTATTGTGGTATCCGCCATTGCCGTGGTGCTTGTCCTTATTATTGTCCTTGCAACACAGGGCAATAAAGTATTAGCCGATCAGGATCTCGTTATAAAAACAGGTGACATTACCGAAACCGCAAAATTTTATCCCATAGATATTCAAGGCACGCGGCTGGAGGTCCTGGCTGTAAAAGCGCCCGACGGCACAATCCGCACGGCCTTTAACACCTGCCAGGTATGCTATGCTTCCGGAAGAGGCTATTACAAGCAAAGCGGGGATGTGCTTATCTGCCAGAACTGCGGCAACCGTTTTTCCATGAACCTGGTTGAAATAGAAGCCGGGGGCTGTAATCCATGGCCTATTTTTAATGAAAATAAAATCGTGACAGACGAATCCATCACGATTACCTATGATTTTCTTAAGGAGTCCAGAGGTATCTTTTTAAACTGGAAGGCTTCCTATTAATTAAAGATATTCGTTTAATTAAAAATATCTGTTAAGTAGATACCCGTTAAATTAGATGCTCGGGAACATCAAACCCCACCCTTTTAGCCGGATTTACTTACGCAAATGGCTATCAATCAGATGCTCGCCCTCATGGAACAGTTTACTTCGTGGCCATTCTGCTTCAAGTAGTCCTCTCCCCAGGTGTACATGGCTTCAAGAATCGGCCGTATGCTGTTGCCAAGGTCGGATAAGGCATACTCCACTTTGGGCGGAACAACCGGATATACGGTTCGGATAACCAAATTGCTCTCCTCCAGCTCCCGAAGCTGCTGGGTGAGCATTTTGGGCGTGGCCTGGGGAATTAATTTGCTTAACTCGCCGAAGCGCAGGGTTGTATTTATTAAATGCCACAAAATAAGGGATTTATACTTTCCCCCAATAATGTCTATGGCTGTTCCCACAGGACAGTGATAGTTCTGATGATCACATTTCATGGTTAATGTCCCCCTAACTTTATACTATCATTTTAGGTAGTATAGCACTATATAGTAAGTACTTGATGTTTTTATATTTACTGTCATAATAATATCACAAGCACTCTCCGGCGTCAAGGAAACCGAAATAGCAGAGCAGCGTCGGTTAGGCTTCAGTAAGCTTACTACCTTTTTGTATAGTATATTACTATTTAGTGCGTACTTCCCAAATTAAATATTATTGTTATGCTAATACTAAGGCGGGCTATGCCCGCAGCCCGATTGACAGGAAACGCTGCTGAAATAACTTGTTTTAATGGCGTTTCTAGGCTAAAGGTACTAAGGAGATGCAAATCACCTAGGGAGCGCAGTAAATCAGAGGAGAGGAGTTCTCTATGGAAAGTCAGATATTAAATATCAGAGGTATGACCTGTGCCGCATGCGCACAGAGAATAGAAAAAACCGTACGAAAGCTTTCGGGTATTGGCCAGGCCACGGTGAATCTTGCCAGCGAAAAGCTTTTTGTGGAATATGATGAGAGCGTTCTGGCACTTACCCAGATAAAGGACGCCGTAACCAAAATCGGCTATGAGGTTGTAGAAAAAACAGTCACAAGCAATGTGGCCCTTCCCATTGGCGGCATGACCTGCGCCGCCTGCGCACAGCGTGTGGAAAAGGCCATAAAGAAGCTGGACGGCATTGAGAGCGTATCGGTCAATTTTGCCACAGAAAAGGCTACGGTGGTTTATAACCCGCAGAAGCTGCGCCTTTCAGCCATTCGTGAGGCAGTGGAAAAAGCCGGCTACAAACCCCTTGAAATCAACAAAACAGATGCTGCCGACGAGGATCGGGCCCGGAAACAAAAAGAAATCAAGGTTTTGTGGACAAAGTTTATCGTTTCAGCAGTCTTTTCACTCCCCCTCCTTTATATCGCCATGGCACCCATGATTTCTTTTGTGCAGCTGCCCTTTCCAAAAGGGCTGGATCCCATGCAATATCCCTTAATTTATGCGCTGCTTGAGTTGCTGCTGGTGGTTCCCGTAATCGGAGTGGGCTATAAATTCTATACCATTGGGTTTAAGGCCTTATGGCAGCGAAGCCCCAATATGGATTCCCTTATTGCAATCGGTACCACTGCGGCTGTGCTGTTCAGTGTTTACAATACCTTTCGGATTGCCGGGGGCTATTTCGAACCGGTGGAGCATCTTTATTATGAAACAGCCGGAGTCATTATTACCCTGATTCTTTTGGGCAAAACCCTTGAAGCAGTTTCAAAGGGCCGAACCAGTGAGGCTATTAAAAAGCTCATGGGACTTGCTCCTAAAACCGCAATTATTTTACAGGACGGAATTGAAAAGGAAACTCCCATTGATGAGGTGGAAATCGGCGATATCATCCTGGTGAAGCCTGGCGCAAAAATCCCGGTAGACGGCACGGTTACCGACGGCAATACCGCCATCGACGAATCCATGTTAACCGGCGAAAGCATGCCGGTGGATAAAAAGGCGGGAGATCCTGTTTACACCGCTTCGCTTAACACCACGGGCACCATTCGTTTTAAAGCCGAAAAAATCGGCAGTGATACAGCCCTCGCCCAGATTATCAAGCTGGTGGAGGATGCCCAGGGCTCCAAGGCACCCATTGCTCAATTGGCGGATATTGTGTCCGGTTATTTCGTTCCTGTGGTTTGCGCCATTGCGGTGCTGGCCGGAATCGCATGGTATTTCGGTACCGGCGGCGATCTTGAATTTGCCCTTACCATCTTTATTGCCATACTGGTAATCGCCTGCCCTTGCGCTCTGGGTTTGGCAACGCCTACCGCCATCATGGTAGGAACAGGCAAAGGCGCGGAGAACGGCATTTTAATAAAGGGCGGAGAAGCTCTTGAAACCACCCATAAGGTTAATACCATTATTTTTGATAAAACAGGAACTATTACAGAAGGCAAGCCTACCGTAACGGATGTTCTTGCCGTGGACGGAATGGATAAGGATTATCTTCTTAAGGTCACGGCTTCGGCTGAAAAAGCCTCTGAGCACCCTCTGGGCCAGGCCATTGTTCATGGTGCCCAGGATGCGGGACTGGAGCTGTATGGTGTGGAGAACTTCCAATCTCTTACGGGCCGGGGCATCGAAGCCGCAATCAACGGACACAGCGTTCTGGCCGGAAACCGCAAGCTCATGGATGAACGGGCTATTTCTCTAGAGCTGCTTGAAGAAGCCAGCGATAAGCTTGCCGGGGAAGGAAAAACCCCCATGTACGTGGCTTTGGAAGGTAAGCTTGCCGGTATTGTCGCTGTAGCGGATGTTGTGAAGCAAAGCAGCCGGGCAGCCATTGAAAGCCTTCACAAGATGGGCATTGAGGTGGCCATGATTACCGGTGACAACAAGAAGACCGCAGCCGCCATTGCAAAGCAGGTTGGAATTGACCGTGTGCTGGCAGAGGTGCTGCCCCAGGATAAGTCCAATGAAGTTAAAAAGCTCCAGGCAGAAGGCCGCAAGGTGGCCATGGTGGGCGACGGAATCAATGACGCGCCGGCGCTGGCACAGGCCGATATTGGTATTGCCATCGGCTCGGGTACGGATGTGGCTATGGAATCGGCGGACATAGTGCTGATGCGTTCCGATCTTTTGGACGTACCCACAGCCATTCAGCTTAGTAAAAAGACCATTCGCAATATCAAGCAGAATCTGTTCTGGGCCTTTGCCTACAATGTTATCGGCATACCCATTGCCGCAGGCGTACTCTACCTGTTTGGCGGCCCCCTGTTGAATCCCATATTCGCTGCCGCAGCCATGAGCTTAAGCTCGGTTTCGGTTCTGACCAACGCGCTCAGGCTGAAGAGATTTAAGGCTGCAGCCAAAAAGGAAGGGGTTGTAACAGCATGAAGAAGAATGGAAGGCTTATTACCGGTATCGGTGTCGCTGTTGTTATAGTTGCGGCACTCCTGGTTTCTATCATAAGTACGGCAGGCGGAACCCTTGATGTGATAGGAAAAGACGCTGTTGCTTCCTTTGAAAATGTTTTAAAAGCAATGCCGGATGAAATAACGGCAGATGACGAAAATGCAGGCTGGTCCCTGGAGGCTCCCGACGGCTCGGTCCGCTTTATCTGGAGCGAGGACTATAGTCGAAGCCCCTTGCATGATGTCATGCTGGAGCTTGACGCCGAGCCCTTTATTGAAGCCGGTCTGGATACGGCCAAATTGCCTGAGACCTACGCCTTTTATGAGGGAAAGCTCATGATTGGAACAAAGCTTGGAAATGATAAGCTCACCTACCAGGGGAATGCAACACCACTGGCTGCATTCGAGCAGATTGTAAACAATTACAGAAGCTCCATTGGCTATCATATGGCTCTTGATCATTACAATGTGGGCCTCAGCGGCGGCAATATGTTTGAATGGGCAAAAAACCTGAGCACCCACACTCTAACAAAAGAGAACCAGGACAAGGACATCGTCTTTGTTTTGCATCCAAAGCCCTTTATTGAAGCCGGTGTTGATCCCGAAAAGGTGGAAGGCTGGGTATATACTACTGTAAGCATGAAAATGAATGGGAAGACCACCGAAATGTATAAATTTTTAAAGCCCTTTGATCTCCAGTAATAGTAAAACAAAGCGCTGAGTGCGAAGCAACGCGCTCACTGCATAAAAGCAATATATAAAAGAGAAGAGGTATAATAAAATGGATAAGACAACACTCAAAGTAAACGGCATGTCCTGCGAGCACTGCGTAAAAGCGGTTACCAAGGCCGTTAATGCACTGCCCGGTATTGCAAATGTCTCGGTTAATCTCTCAGCCAAAACCGTAACTGTGGAATATGATTCGGCGCAAAGCCCTCTGGATAAAATTAAATATGAAATTGAAGACCAGGGCTATGATGTCGTAGGATAACCGAAACCAGAACGGCAATACAAGCCGAAGTACACCCCAAATGTCAGTCATCTGATATTTGGAGGTGTACTTTTTTATCGGCAGCCATTTACGTAAGCAAATCATGCTAACAGAGAGGGGGTCGGATGCCCTCGAGCTTTTTATTCCGATAAAAAAGTCTCTTTTCTCAAAACTAACTAAGGCAGGCCAGGATCTTTTCTCTGATAAACTCCTCAAAGGTTAATTCAGGATCAAAAAACTCTCGGATGCCGTCATCCTCCAGGAGCTTCCAGCGCTCCCCTGTTTTAAACCCTGCAAGATTACCTTCTTCATCCTCTCCAAAGAATACCATATACTCAAATTCACCAGGCTCCCATTTAAGGGACGGGCACCCCTATGCTCTTACGAAGGTAACCCGGGAGTGCTTTTTCTTAAAATTCTCACAAAAATCACTGCTTGATACAAGATAATCCGTATCGCCGCATTCGCACAAGGCAAAGGGTGATAGCTTGCCAAAGCGGTTATCCGGGCATAGGAAAACCTTTGTTTTTGAATGGGACAGCATAAACCTTCTTATTGCGGTTTCATTTTCGTCCAGGTCAGAGACTACACCATCCTGGGAGAGTGAGGAAGAGGAAAAAAACATAAAATCAACGTAAATGCTTTTTAACATGTCCAGGGCATAGGAGCCGGTAGTTATTACATTATTGCGTTGAGATACGCAGCCGCCTATGCTGTAGGCTTTAATTTTTCGCGCGGCTAAGAGATGCGTCAGAAGCAAATTATTTGAGAAACAGGTCAGATTCATTTCTGAAGTCAGGTATTTGTAAATTTCCATGGCGGTAGACGAGCTGTCGATAAAAAGGGCGCTGTTGGGTTGTACGAGTTTTGAAGCAGCCTGGGCTAAAGACTGTTTTTCCTTTTTACCTTCCTTCAATCGGGAGAAAAACGGTGCAAAACCAGGAACAGACGGAAGCAGTGAAGCTCCTCCGTGATCCCGCTTAATAAGGCCTTTGCTTTCCATTTGAGCAAGGTCTCTTCTTATACTGGACGGGCTGATGTGTATTTTTTCAGCCAGATAATCTACGGTCGTATAGTTTTTTTCTTTTAAAAGCTGAAGGATCTCCGTCTCACGCTGGATAGGATTCAAAAACACCCCTCCTCTTCCAGAATGCGCACTTTTGATTGTTTTTCAATTTAACCGCCACCTATTGCGCATTTACTGAAATAATTTTATTATATACGCATAAATGAGAAAAAGTAAGGCGGATTCGGCCTTACCGGAGGATGGCCCTATGAAAATTGATTTAAGCAGATTTAGTGGCTTGTGCGGTTGCGGCAGAAAGCATGACATTGCCGTTAAAAATATTGTTATTGAAGCTCATGCAGTAAAACACCTTAAAGAGGTTCTTGGGGAATATAAGCGGCCGGTCTTTTTGTGTGATGCAAATACAAAAAAGGCGGCCTCAAACAATATGGCCGGATATTTTACCGACTATGATGTGCTGGAGCTTACGGACAATGCCATTCATGCGGATAATTCGCAGGTTGCCTGCGTTCAAAAGAGCCTGGCACTTGATGCCGATGTATTGGTCGCAGTGGGAAGCGGCACCATTCACGATATTGCAAGGTATGTGGCCCATGAACGAAGCATTCCCTTTATTTCGGTCCCTACCGCCGCCAGTGTGGACGGATTTGTGTCAACCGTTGCGGCAATGACCTGGCATGGTATGAAAAAAACCATGCCCGCTTCCTCTCCCCTTTATGTTTTTGCCGACACCGGCATTTTTGCCCAGGCTCCCTATCGCCTAACCGCATCCGGAATATCGGATTTAATGGGGAAATACACGGCTCTCTTGGATTGGAAGGTGTCTCATAGTGTCACGGGAGAATATTTCTGTCCCCAAATTCATGATTTGGAGCTGGAGGCCGTTCACCAGGTTGAAGAGGCATTGGACCAAATCCGGCTGCAGGAGAAGGACGCCATGGAAAAACTGATGTACGCGCTTCTTTTATCCGGTCTGGCCATGCAGATGATAGGCAATTCCAGGCCCGCGTCCGGGGCGGAGCATCATGTGGCGCATTTCTGGGAAATGGAGGTTCTCAACGACACTCTGGACGCGCTTCATGGCGAGAAGGTATCCATTGGCCTGCTTTTGTGTCTTGAATATTATGAGAAGCTTAAAGAGGCCATTGCCGGCGGTAGGATCCAGGTTAAGCCTCCTGCGGAACTGGAAACGGATTCGCTTAAGCAATTATTTGGAAAAAAAGGACTTTATGAGGGAATCTTAGAGGAAAACGGGCAGAACATACTGGAAACGGTGGACCCCGAAAGGCTTAAAAGAGCTCTTCCCGTAATTGGGGACTGTCTCAAGGCTCTGCCGGATGCCGTTCAAATGAAGAATAAATTAAGCCTTGCCGGCTGTGTTACCGAAATGGAGCAAATTGGATTACGGGAGGATTTAAAAGAACTCACTTTAAAGCTGTGCCCCTATGTACGCAGAAGGCTGACTCTGCTGCGTTTATCAAAAATGCTTGATTTTCCGGTCTAAGCTTATAACTGCTGAGCACAAGGGAATATTTTTGCTTAATTCACTTAAGCATACAAATGGGCCGGAACACATCAGCAAATGATTTTGAAGCGCATATTCCGTTATCTCCCTATAGACACCTTCCGCAACCTGGGGGTAATCACTGAAAGGAATGGTAACAAGGACAGACAGCACATGCTGTTCCTGATCTTCATACAAATTAATCGTTGATATTATCGGCACACCAACCCCATTTGTTTTCTTTTTTTACTTTATTTAATTTTTTGGACTTATTTTTTACCTCGGCGAATAGCAATGCATTTTTTAACATCTTCCAGCACTTCATCGCTCAAAACATTTACCATAAGCCATTTCTGCCCCATTCCGGCTTTAGTTTCGCTGTAAAGCTTTTTAAAATACTCTGAAAATCCGGGCATTGCCAGTTCCGTTTCAACCCGTTCCCGCTCACCTATCACAAGGAGCACGAAAAACTCCCCTTCCAGGGGATACAGGGTGCATAAGGAGCGCCCGGCCTTTTTATACTTTAAGTTCCAGCCCTTTTGCATGGAGCATCCGCTATACTCAATAAGCGGCTTTATATCATAGTTCACTTCTACATATTGACGCAGCTTATTCCATAAGCTGCTGTTTACATAGGAATCCAAGACCTCCGGCGAGGGCTTCCGCGACCCATCCTCCTTGTCCCACTTCACTAATAGCTCTGTCTCCATGTTTGGGATTAGCGGAAGCCACAGCTCCATTGAAGCCCCATGGGGACCGGGGATGTCATAAATCTCCGCAGCAAAATCACCGCAGACAAGCGCCTTCTCTCTAAGCCAGCCTTTCATAAAGGACGAGGCTTTGAATACCGCTGTGCTAATGAGGTCATTGAAGGACTCGGCTTCAAAACGGCATACGGCATAGTCACCACCGGGCATATTAAAGGAAGTATAGCCCTGTATTTCCTCATTATTAAAAGCTTCCCCTCCGGCCATGTAATTACAGCTCTCTATTCCCCCATTGCCTTTGTTTACCAGGCCAAACTCATTTCCATCGGGCAACAGATTAGTTATACCGGCTTTTTTGCTGTGAAAGGCATCCCATAGGCGGCCTGCGGCGGCTATACCCGTAATTCTGCCACTGCCAAGCTCTTTTGTGGGTACTTCCTCTTGAATTCCGATAAAGAATCGGTCTGCCTTAAGTTTTCTTACGCTCACTTCAATAAGAATGCCATCGGTAATAAAAGGCATGTTTTCATCTGCTAAAATATGACGGAGAGATAAGTCGGGCTTAATGAAATGGTTTAAAATGACGGGATTATTACGAAAAGTCTCAGGTGTAATACCATAGGCAGCTTTAAATGCTCGGGTAAATCCGGCATGATCCGAAAAACCGTATTCAAGGGCAATAATCGCAATACGCGTTTCCGTATCCTTCAAGGCTTCAGAAGCCTTGGCCAGCCTTCGAAGCTTTATATATTCATTTACCGTCTTTTTTACCAGGCGTTTGAATAAACGCTGAAAATAATAGGGTGATAGCGCCGCAGCACACGCCAGCGCCTCTATTTTTATATCCTCGGACAGATTGTCCTCTATAAAGTCTATTGCATTTTGGATAGCTTCCCACGCATGCATCACAACACCTCCTTGAATGAATCATAGCACAAAGCATTACTGTCTGCTTGGCGTACAATGCTCTTTTTAGAGGTCTTTTGACATACTTCCTACGGGCAGGCTATTCCTAATCCGCCATAATATCCGATTTCTTCAGGCTTTCTGATTCCGCTGCCGTATAAAAGACAATTTCTCCGGCTTCGTATTCATCCGTTTTCTCCCGATATTTCAGAAACTGAAACCAGTAGACACTTTCACTTTCCTCTGTTGCGATGAGGATGGTGACCTGGTTATACCTCTGGCCGGATTCGTCCTTTTCATTGTTTTGGTAAAGCTCCCGATGATAGATGATTTCAAGTTCGTATTTTTCTTCAATTTTCACGAGCAGATCATCAATTTCTTCGGAAGTAAATTCGAAGGTTTCGGAGCCTGGGCTTCCGGTGCCGGCAATTGGAAGATTGACAGCAGGAACATTTATATTGGCTGGCTCCGGTGGGCTCAGCTTTTCAATGAAGGCCTTGGCATGCGGTACAATAACAATGCCTGAAAAAATAAGTATAATGAGAATGAAGATTTTGAAAACGCTAAGGGCAGCTTTGTTTTTTTTGTAACGGTTTTCATTGTAAGAAATGGCCGAAGGGCGGTTATATTTTCCGCATTTGGGGCAGCTTCCGTCATAGCGGTCATAATCATAAAACTCTCCGCAGGCTCTGCACTTTGCCATAGAGTTTTTATCGCCATTCTGATTTTGAGCCCCGACATCGTCCGGAACCTTTACAGTTTCCTTGGTATCCATATAATACCAGATCCAGGAGGCGATAATCAAAAGAAACCAGGTAACCAGCATCCCCGCCAGTACCAGGCCTTTAGGGTTTGTACTCAAAGCCTGTGCAACCTGAAAAGGATTCAACGATTCGACTTCGCTAATCAGCAGCATTGAGAATAGATTAGGAATGGACAGCAGAATGCCTATTATCATAATACTGGGTGCATTCCACCCTTTTGAAAGGTATCTTCTTCTGCCGGTCAAATCAATTCGTCCGGGACTGCCTCTTGTAATTCCATAAACTAATTTTAAAAGGCCAAAAACAAACACCGCTTTGCCTGACAGAGTTATACCCTTTTCAGGAATGAGTATGCCCAGGCTTAGGATAGTCGTGGCGAAGATAAGATAACAAATGGAGGTAATGAGCAGTATGTCGCCGGTGACCGGATTTGAATAATAAGAAGCCGGCAGGAGAAGAAGTGCGATGGCCAATAATAAATTTAACGTAATAAGTATGGTACAGCTTATGTGCATTATGTCTTTGACAGATTTTTTTCCGGTATTCATCTTTGCTGAAGCCTCCAAGCTATTTTATGTGGGAGTACTGTTCTTTTGTAGAACGGAGTGGCGCAATCACTATTTTAACATAAGGGAGGAAAGTTTACATCTAAAAAGGCATAACCTCAAGAACAGGCGTCCTCTTTGGCAGCTTGGGTTTTTCTGTATTTTGTATACCTCATTCCCTGCTTTTATAAAAGCGAATCTATCCGCTTTTTATCAGTCTGTCCTTTTGGGCAAAGCCTGTTCCTTTTGGGCAAGGGTATTGGTATCGATGGCATTGTGAAACACCACATATTTATCAAACAAAAACTCTGTGGTGAAATTTAAGATCATGTTAAGCCCGGTTGCCAAATATTCATTCCATAGTAGCGTCTCCACCAGATAGCCTCCAAGCAGGGTGGAAACCGGTGTAAACACGCAGTAATAGCCAAACACCTTAAGCATGGCCACAGGTATGTTATTGGCGGATTTAAAGGTATAACGCCTGTTCAGCGTAAAGTTCCATAGAACCGACAGTACCAGCGCGATAATATAGCTGGACCTGTAGGGCAGGCGGAGAAGCTCGTTTAAAAGCGTAAAGCTGCCAATCTGTATAACCCCAGCACTTGCAGAAAAGAGCGTGAACTTTATTGTACGCCACAGCTCCTTGCGCTGCTTTTTCTCCATAATAGTACCTCCCATTCCACAGGATGCAGTAAGTAGCTTTCCGTTTCCTTTAATGATGGTAAATTGAGAAACAGATCTGATTGCAGCCGCCTTTTGTTATTTTTTAAGCACACTGCCGCAGCCGATTATTCTACCTGCCTCCGTCCTGCCGTTTACCAGTACGTGAACACCATTTACAAAAACATGCTCAATGCCCTCAGGCGCTTGAGGCAAATCCCCTTTAGCCTGTATTCTTTCGGGATCAAATACGGTTACATCGGCAAAATAGCCCTGTTTCAGATAGCCTCGCTTATCAACTGAGAAACGATCCGCCGTTGCCCCGGTCATCTTTTGAACGGCTTTTTCCAGCGTAATGGGCTTCTTCTGCCTTGCCAGCTCCAAAAACTTCGGGAATCCGACGTAGGAGGCCGCGTTCTGCACCCCATTTTCCTCTATCCAGGCATCGGTCATAAACAGGGAATGTTCATCCTGCATCAGCTTTAGAAGAATCTCGTCATTGTAGTAGCGGTACATATTGACCCGGCCTTTGCCCTCACTCATCTCCACCACCTTCAAATAAGTGTCCAGCTCCTTCATGTTCCATTGCCGGGCGATTTCAGAAATTCTTTTGCCGGTAATAGCTTCTCCGCCAGGACCAGCCCAGGCCACCTGGATATCCTGGAAGGAGAAGCCCAGAGCCCGCTTGGTAATTTCCGTTTCAAAGGCCAGTCTCAGGTGGTTCAACCGCTTCTTTCTCATTTGCGGTGATAATGAAAGAAACCAGTTGGGTAGTATGACCGTGATAACAGAAACACCAAAGGTCATGGAAAAGAAATCGTAGCAGATATCCACGCCCCCTGCTCTTGCTCCCCGAATGAGGGAAAGGGCAGCTTCTGCCGTTTTCCAGGTACTTTCCCCTACAAACAGCAAATGGGAATACTGGAGCCTTACTCCGGTTTTCCCGGCAAGCTCAATCATTTCCTTCAAAGCCCTTAAATTATGGGGCTCCCCGCCTACCGGCGGTTGATAGGACGTGGAGGAGGAGGATGCGGCCCTGGAATGAACGGTTAATACACCGTTATACTTTGCCACAAGGCGTGCCGCCGCCTCCAGCTCTTCATTGGGAGCATAGCGATCCGGCTCGTACTGAAGGCCCAGGGAAAGGCCGAACGCGCCCTGCTCCAGGGATTCCCGGAGCTTTTCATCCCGCTTTTTCATTTCCTCCCCGGTGAGCGGCCGGTTTTCGTACCCGCTAAGGCCTATGCGGACAGAGCCATGCCCCTGAAGAGGAATCAAATTCACCGGGGTCGTTCTGGCGGCAGCCTCACACCAGCCCGCAAAGGTGGAATAGTCGCCGTATTCTTCCCCTGTCTTAAAAAGTCCGCTTCCAAGCAGATGCTTATACGGAGTGTTTTTTTCATAGCCAAAGGGTGAAAAGCCGCAGTTGCCCACAACCTGAGTCGTTATGCCCTGCTCCAGAAAGGGCAGGAAGTAGGGCATAGGGTCCTTTCGTGCCGCAAACCAGTCGTTGTGGGAATGAGCGTCGATAAAGCCGGGGACAATGACCTTTCCGGTACAGTCTATAACCTGCCCGTCAAAGGGGATGTCCGTTTCTCCGGTGATAATGTCTGCAATTTTGCCTTCCTCCAAAAGCACCGAGCCTGCGAAGGATGGTTTTCCGCTTCCATCAATAATTCTGCCCTTTTTCAACAGTCGCTTCATAGAATGTTACTCCTTGCATCGTTTAGTAGTGTTAAGGGGCAAAACCGGCTGAACGCCTGTTTTATATTGCCTTTTACAGCTTGCTTAGAGAGCCGCGCAGGCTCCGCTGTATATTTCCGAAAAGAGTTTTTTAGGAAGGCATCCGGCCATTTTGCGATAGGTTTTATTCATATGGGACTGATCATAATAGCCGTATAGCTGTGCCATATCACACAGCGAGACAACGTTATTTCTTTTCCAGCGGCTTGCGTAGTCAAAGAAGGATTTTTGAAACTGAATGATTTCGCTGAGCTCCTTGGGTGACAGGCCTACGTTTTTACAGAAAACCTCCCTTACATACCGGGAGGTATAGCCTGTTTCACTTGCCAGCTCCGCTATGGAGACATTTCCGTTTTGGGCGAATATTTTGCCGGTGCAATAGCGTACAAGCCCCTGGGAAGCGTTTGGCCCGGACAGCCGTGTTATTAAATACCGGGACATCAGGCTGATTCTTTCTTCAAAGGAAAAGGCATCTTCCATTTTATCCAGCAAGGGGTCTTTTTTGAGCACATCCATAAGAGGAATATCGCAAGCCATCAATTCCGCCGCATACACGTTTATGACGCTGGTCATCCTGCCGGGAAGAAAGCGCACACCAAAGGCACAGCCCTCCTCCGATATGGTAAAAACCTGCTTTTCCCGCAAACTGCGTTCAATGGTTTTTGCAACTCCGTTTTCACCGTATCGGAAAATAATATCCGCGCATCCGTCGGGAATGACACAGATTTTTGTTTCGGTTTTACTTTTTACAGAGAACTGGTAGAAATCCGAAACAATATTAAATAACGGGTGCCCGGCAGGCACAACATAGTTTCTGTAGTCCGGATACTGCTCAAACCCGGGCTGATAAGGCAGGTAGGCATAAGCGGAGGGGTCTGTTTTCTGCATGGTATCACCTTCATATCAGTAAAATCCATAGAAACATCTTTAAGCGATCCAAAAAGAGGCGATGAAATGCCTTTCATTGCCTCTTTGCAATTACATTATTCTAAATTCTAATTTATGCTCTATTGCTCTTGATTTGAGATTATCATAACGGTATTTCTCCCCTTTGTCAATTCTTCGGAGCAGCTAAGCATACTCCGTTTTTTACTAGCTTTTTTATCGTCTCCCTGCTAGTGTTGTCATACAGCCTCAGTAAGGCCTCTGCCGCCCACTTCCTTGAAATAAGGATTTTTCCTTGTAACGGGAGGCTTCTCTAATTCGTCCATTAGCCTTAGTACCTATAGCTTAGAAACGCCATTTAAAAAAAATTATTCCAAAAGTGTTTCTTGTCAAAGAGGTTGCGGGCAAGAGCCCGCTTTAGATCAATAATCTTAAAGGAGGCGTCGATTTTGTTAACGCAGACTGACAGTAAAACCATGGCCTATGTTAATTTATTTGCCGTACTTGGAACCTTGGAAAACCTGTGCGAGCTGGTACCGGAAGCAAAAGCCCTTATTAAGGACACCCCTCCCATTTCCATCGGATTTGCCGTTAAAAATGGACCTTCGGCAACCCTGCGTTTTGAAAACGGCAGCTGCCGTATGGTTGAGGGATGTTCCTCCTGCACCATTAAGCTTCCCTTTTCGTCCTGTGAAAAATTTAACGGCTTAATCGACGGTACAGTTACACCCATTCCTTCCAAAGGCTTTACAAAAATCAAGTTTCTTCTCAACACCTTCACCCGGCTGACCACTCTGCTTTCAAGCTATTTAAAGCCATCAAAGGAGGATCTTGAGCACGAAGCTTTCCGCAGCATCAGCACAAAGCTTACCTTGTACACCGCCGCTGCCGCCGCTTCCCAGATAGGGAACCACGACCGGAGCGGAAGCTTCAGCGCAGGGCATATTCCGGATGGCGATATTGCTTTCAACGTTGAGGGTGTCATGGGAATTACCATAAAAGTAAAGGGACACCGTATGACCACCGTAAAACAGCCCTGCAAAAACCCCAGAGCATCCATGACCTTTGGCAGCCTGGACACCGCAGGTAAAATACTGAACGGTGAGGTCAGCTCCATTGCCTGTATGTGCAATGGAAGCATTGCCATGACCGGCATGCTGAACATGCTTGATAATCTGAACCGGATATTGGACCGCGTGGGCCAGTATTTGAGCGTGTAAGGGGGCTAAATTATGAAATATCCTGTTAATCAGTATCCCAACAGTCAAAAACAATTTGAACGGGCCTTCAAGGTTATTCCGTCGGGTATTTATGGCCACCAGGGCCCCTCCGAGGGATGCTATGTTCCCACAACCGCCTGGCCGTTTTTCTCTTCCAGAGCGGAAGGCTCCCATTTCTGGGATGTGGACGGAAATGACTACATAGACTATATGTGCGCCTACGGCCCCAATATACTGGGCTACAACGACCCGGAGGTGGATGCGGCAGCCCAGGCCCAGTACAAAAAGGAAAATTGTGTCACCATTCCCTCCACCATTATGATCGATTTTGCAGAGCTTCTGGTTGACACGGTGGCCAGCGCCGACTGGGCCTTTTTTGCCAAGAACGGAAACGATGTTACTTCCCTTGCTGTCATAACGGCAAGAGCTGCAACCCGGCGTAAAAAAATTGTATTCTTTAACGGCTTTTACCACGGCGTATCACCCTGGACACAAAAGCTGGACTATCCCGGCATTTTGGAAGAAGAGGTGGCCAATAACCTTTATACCGATTTTAATAATTATCCTATGCTGGAAGCGCTCTTTAACAAGTACAAGGGGGAAATTGCGGGGATAATTGCCCAGCCACTTTTGCAGTGCAATTTTAAAGATAATATTATTCCTGATCCCACTTACTGGCCCAAGGTACGTAAATTGTGCGACGACCACGGTGTGGTTTTAATCATTGACGATGTCCGGGCAGGCTTCCGGCTGGATCTGGCGGGCTCAGACCACTATTTTGGTATCAAAGCTGATCTCATCTGCTTCTGCAAAGCCCTGGCAAACGGTTACAATGTATCTGCTCTTTGCGGGAAAGAATCCCTCAAGGATGTGGTCAGCAGCCTCACTTACACAGGAAGCTACTGGATGAGTGCAGTACCCTTTGCTGCGGGTATTGCTACCTTAAACAAGCTGAAGACCATTGACGGCCCCAAACTTTTTGACGATTTAGGCAAGTCCCTTCTTAAAGGCTTAACCGAGGCAGCCGCTCTGAACGGCTTTCATCTGGCAGCCTCCGGCGCGCCTTCCCTGTTCTATTTAAGGCTTTCCGACGACGATTCCCTTATGCTTCATCAAAAGTGGATTGCCGAATGCGTTAAGCGAGGTGTTTTTCTTACCTCCCACCACAATCATTTCATTAACGCGGCCCTCTCGGAGGAGGATATCAAAAAAACCATCGACATTGCCGAGGATGCCTTCCATGCCGTAAAAAAGCAGCTTTAGGCCTCTTTAAGCAGTTGAAAGCAGCTTTAGGGAATTTTAAATATATATAATATTTGCAAACAATTTCAGGCCGCTTTTAACTATTTCAAGACATGTGTACCGTGTACCCTCCCGAGCCCCCAACGTCTCGGGAGGGTACATTTATAAAGCCGCACCGCTTATTTAAGCAAGGCGACAGGCTCTTATCACTTACCCTTGTCTGGTATAAAGGCTTTCATCCATCCCTGATACCAGATGGGACATTTTATCAAAATAATACAGGTACAGCTCATGCAGGGCCCTTGTGCATACCGTGTATAAAAGCCTTCGGTCCTCTTCGCCAGGATAGTCCGCGTCCTCAACAGAGCAGACTAAAACCGCGTCAAACTCAAGCCCCTTGGCAAGATAGGAAGGGATGATCATCACATCGCCCTGGTAAGCCTCATTCCGATTGGAAACAAGCCCAACCTCCGCAACCGGAGGAAGGGTCTTATACAGGGCTTCGCATTGGCGGGCTGTTTTGCAAATAATGGCGATAAGCTTATGCTTCTTATCCTTCAGGGCCTTTATATCCTGGGCCAATCTCCCGCATAGATTCTGTTCCTCGATCTTCACCATTTTGGGCTTGCTGCCATGCCGGTTAAGCTGCTCGGTATTTCCGCTGGACTTAAGCAGCTCCCTGCAGAAGTCGGCAATTTCCTTGCTCGAACGGTAGCTTTTGGTTAAAGAAAGGCTTTTGGCTCCGTTCTGGCTGAAAATAGCCCCAATAGCCTCAAAGCCTCCTATATTCATATAACCGTTAACAGACTGGTTTATATCTCCCAGAATGGTCATATTGCAGTGTTCAAAGGCCTTCTTGAAGATTTCATACTGAAGGGGCGTATAATCCTGAGCTTCGTCAATTATGACATGCTTTACGGCCCGGGTATCACCGGCTGAATCCAGCGCGGCCTTAAGATAAAGGAGGGGCGCCGTATCCTCATAATTAATTAAGCCCGAATCCAGCTCTGCCAGGGTATGGGCTGCAAAGTCGGCAAGCTTTTCGGCTTCCTCGCCATCGGTAGCCCGGGCAAAGGCAGCAAGCCCCTGACAGAATTTTCTATACACTTTAAGGATATCAAAAGAGGTCATGGCAAGCACATTGTTTTTAATGTTCCGATAGTCTGCTTTGGCACTTTGGTCTGCCGCCAGCTTCTCTTCTTCCTCCAAATGCTCATTTTTCCACAATTCCTCCGAGCGTTTCTCTTCCGCCTGCTCAAGAAGGTAAAGGACCCTCTGATTAAGCTTTTCCAAACGCTTCACATAAGGCAGCCGGTTAAAGTCATTCTTTATGAGCTGTCTTATTTCCTCCGCGGAAATAAGCGGCATACCACAGTAGGAAATATCCTCAAAATCTATTCCCATACCATTTTCAAGGTAGCGGACATAGTTTTGCAAACCAGCCGAAAAACCTCCGGACGCCTTGTAACGGATGGAATCGAGCCGCGTTTTATCCCCATAGCCACTCAAAACATATTCCATTTGCTGATTCATGGTTTCAATGATGAGTCCCGTTTTCACAGTATTACTAAAGAAGTCGGCAAAGGTGCTTCTTTGAATGTTTTCCTCTCCCAGCTCCGGCAAAACGCTGGAAATATAGTCTTCGAACACATGGTTGGGCGAAAAAATCAATATGTTCTCCGACTTGATTTTGTTTCGGTATTTATACAGAAGGTAGGCTGCACGGTGAAGAGCAATGGAGGTTTTTCCGCTTCCGGCAGGGCCTTCCACAATCACTATTCGGTCCTCGCTGTTTCGGATAACGGTATTTTGCTCTCTCTGGATACTGGTGACAATGGTTTTCATTCGGGTGTCCGTGCTTTTTCCCAGTATTTCACGCAGCATTTCATCGTTAATGCTTAAGCTGCTGTCAAAAAGGTATTCAATACGGCCGTTTTCAATTTTATACTGCCTTTTAAGGAGCATTTGCCCTTTTATGGTGCCAGCCGGGCAATTATAGCTGCAGGGACCTGTCTCATGGTCGTAGAACATACCGGATATGGGTGCTCTCCAATCGTAAACAAGTATTTCCAGAGTGTCCTCAACACTCAGGTTATAGATGCCAATATAGATTTTGGAAGCATGGCTTTCACCCTCTTCAATAAAGTCGATTCTTCCGAAATAAGGAGTTGGATACATTCTTTCAAGCTTGGCAACCTTATCGTGAGAAACCTTAAAGTTCCTGGCCTGACTGGCTATTGCCGATTGATACTGCCAAATTTGTGCGGCATCCTCCAGATCGTTAAGACTGGTGGAGGTACATTTAACGTCCTCCCACATTTCCTTTTGGATTTTTAAGGCTTCGTCTCTGTAATTAACGGCAGCATTTTTACCAAGGCCCAGCTGCAGCTTAATCTCTTTTACAACCCTGTCCAAATAAGCGTTTTCAAAGTCCCAGGTTTCCTTGTCCGTAATCATCGGCGCTCCTCCTCCAACTTTCCTTTGCCAAACAGGCAAAAGGCATGTAAACGAACCGAAGTGCAGCTGGCTGCAAATGCTTCGGTTCGTTCATTATAAGCGTATGGCGGGCAAATAATAAGTCTATATTTAATTATTTTAAAATGGTATAATTAAAGTAGAGGAACTCAACATAGGCCTCATGGATCTGAAAGGCACGTCTGCAGTGCCGGTGCAACCTTCATCATTCTCTCCTGTCTGCGGGGAAAACCAGCCCGCTTTTATTTCGGGCAATATTTTGAATTTCACACACAGTAAGGCTGTGGTCCAGCATGGTATAGCACTTTTTTAAATCCTTACTTTCAATGGCATTACTAAATTCAATAAATTCGTTGACCATGCGGTGTTCATAATCATTGACATTGATAAAGGCTTCCTCTTTGCCGTTAAGCAATATTTGAAACCCCTGGCAGACATTGGTTGCAGTAGCCTGACAAATGCAGCCCTTATCCCCCTGGATGGTATTTGCGATGGGTGCCCTGCAGTCTTTTGCGCCCACACAAACACATTTAAACGTGCCATAATCCAGAATAAGGATGCCGGAGGTATCTATCTGCCGCTCCATATTGGGGTAGTATTCAACATTCACGGGCTTTCCGAACAGGCCGACAGTATAATGGATATTGTAAATATTCAGGTCCATTAATGCCCCTCCGGAAAATTCAGGGTCAAAGGCGGGCAGAACCTCGCCCCTTCTGAACCGGTCATACCTGCTGGAGTATTGAGAATAATTGCATTGGACGATCTTTATATTTCCCAGCTCCGGGAGAAGCTCCTTTATTTTTTTATAATTGGGCAGGTATTGGGTGGTTATTGCCTCAAACAAAAGCAGCTCCCTGCTTCTGGCTAACTCATTTAGTATTAAAGCTTCCTTGTAGGTGGAGGTCATGGGTTTTTCAAGAATAACATTTTTGTCGGCCTCCAGGGCCTTTCGGGCATAGTCAAAATGGAGGCTGTTGGGCAGGGCAATGTATACCGTGTCGGCTTCACTTTGTAAAAGGGCCTCATAATCAAAAAAGATATTTTTTATTTTGTGTTTTGCTTTTAACTCTTTTAATTTTTCTTCACTGGCTTTTCTGCCGTAAAGAGCGTTTAACTCCACATTCTTCAGATAGGGCCATATATTAAAAAACTCACTCACAATCATTCCTGAGCCGACAACAGCCAATTTCATCAAGGTCCCCCCTCCTTAAATTACTCCGAATAGATTTTATTAAATATCTCCTGCATTTTTTGGTCGATGGCAGAAATACTTAAAGCACAATCCGTTAATTCATTCTGGAGATTTTCCTTAAGTATGGTGTCTGACTTATAGCGCAGCTGGTGCTCCAGGCTGGCCCAGAAATCCATGGCAATGGTTCGTATTTGAATTTCAACCGCAGTTCGCTGTGTCTCTTCTGCCAGAAAAACCGGGATGGAAACAACCAGGTGCAAGCTCCTGTAACCATTTGCCTTTGGATTTTCAATATAATCGGTCCTTTTCAGGAGCATGACATCATCCTGCTTCAAAAGAAGATTGGCAATGGTATAAATATCGCTGATATAGTGGCAGATAACACGAATACCCGCAATATCGGTGATGTTTTTCATGGCTGAATCGACACTCAAATCAAGATTTTTGCGTTTCAGTTTTTCAAAAATACTCTGTGGCTGCTTTAAACGGCATTCCATATGATGTATGGGGTTGCGATCGTGTTTTGTCAGAAATTCATCATCCAGTATTTCCAGCTTTGTGCTGATTTCCTTCATTGCGGCATTGTAAATTTGCCGCATATGAATCATATCCTTAAACATCCCCACAACCTCATCCGGCTGCAAACCGCTAACCAGGAAATCCAGTTTCATATTATCAAAATTAAATTTATGCCTTCGTTCCAATATCATAAATTACCTTCTCTCTTTTAGTTAATAATTTGCTTATTTATCCAACTAACTGATATTTCTTGTTTCCTAAACGAGCTATGCCCGCAACTCAATACTCAAATTAACCGAAAGGATAACTTGTTTTTTTATTGGCTTTTCTTAGCTATAAGGTACTGAATATTTGTGACTATCTGTCCCTACATTTACTAATACCACTTATAGGCGCTTAATTCTTCACTATTTCATGGAAATAAGCCGTATCACCTTAAAATCAGCTGTATTTTCTTCCTCAACATTCTAAATGCCCTTGTTGTCTAATCAACAAGTCACCTGTCCTGTTCCGCCCCTTCCGGGATTCCCTTATCTCCCGGGCGTCTGTCCGATGCCATTTTACGGGCCATCCTGCGGCTTAAAAGGATACCATGTCCAATTACCATTATGCTGCATACCATAGCCATTACCTCAGCGGACTGATCACTGGCTGTCAGAAGGTCAAAGCCTCCGTGCCAGAGCAAGACGGGAAGGACGCTGAACCGGCTTCCCTCACATAGCCACGCCAGCAGCACCGAGCCATAGGCCAGGCTTACACACCAGCCAACGATGCCAGGGCCCATCTGCATATAGTTCTCATTAAACCAGAAGGCGGGAAGATGCCACAGCATCCACACCCCTGCCACAATTAAGGCACTGTTTAACAGGGAAAAGCGCTTATACAGCTCCGGAAGCAGAAATCCCCGCCATCCGGATTCTTCTCCCAAACCAAAGGTAAGCATCCAAATAAGCGCTGTGCTTAACAAATTCATTCCGGGCAGCTTTTCGGTCAAACCAAACCGGTTCCAGTCGGGCCACATTCCGGTAAACAGGCGATGAGCAATCACACTGACAATACCATACAGCAACGGCAACCCCACTGCGATACCCAGCCAGCGCCTGGCAAAATGAATGGAATAGGTTCTTTTTGCCCATTGAACCAGTTCCCCCCAACCGCCTGTAAAGGCTATTGCCCCAGCAG
>JAFADM010000354.1 GCA_023424865.1 Bacillota bacterium
CCATATTTAATGGCTACCTGACCACCGGCCATGTTGGCTATCATCATGGGCACGAAAAAGGGGCTCACCCTCTTATTACCCTTTTCTATAAGGCTTCTGTGGTTTTCCTCCATGGTTTCCATGCCACCGATGCCGGAGCCTATAATGACGCCTGCGCGGAAGGGATCCATGGTCTTAAAATCCAGGCCGGACATTTCAACAGCCTTTGTGGCAGCAGCCATGGCAAACTGGGTAAACCTGTCCATACGCTTTGCTTCTTTTTTGTCAATAAACTGGGTGGGATCAAAATCATCAATTTCGGCTCCAACCTTAGTTGAATAGTTGGTCGTATCAAATCTGGAAATCGTTTTTATACCGTTCTGTCCTTCTTTAACAGCGTTCCAGAACGTGTCTACGTCCTTCCCGAGGGAATGGATAACACCTAAACCGGTGACTACGACTCTCCGTTTCATATACGCATCCTTTCTTCCTGTATGCACGGGAATAACTACCCCTGTGCGTTAGCCCTATTATCAATAATTGGTATTATTGCAAGAAAAAAAGCCCCGACCATTAATGGCGGGACTTTTTTTATTTCGTTTTAATTATTGGTGAGACTTAATGTAATCAACAGCATCACCAACGGTTGTAATCTTTTCTGCTTCCTTGTCTGGTATTTCCAAATCGAACTCTTCTTCAAGAGCCATGATAAGCTCAACTATATCAAGGGAATCAGCACCGAGATCATCGATGAACGACGCCTCCATTGTTATATCACCTTCATCCACTCCAAGCTGCTCGACAATGATTTCTTTAACCTTCTCAAATGCCACAACACTCACCCCCTTCCAGACAGGAATTGCAATGAAATATATCACTATTATTGCATCCATTAGAAATAATATTACATATACAGCCCACCGTCAACATTTATTACCTGCCCGGTAATATATTGCGCATGCTCTGAGGCCAGGAAAAGAACCAGATCGGCTACGTCGGAAGGCGTCCCATACCTTCCCAGCGGTATGCTCTTCAAATAATTCTCCTTAAGCTCGTCAGGCAGCCCGGCTGTCATCTGAGTATCAATGAACCCCGGAGCAATGGCATTGCAGGTAATAGCCCTGGATGCCAGCTCTCTGGCTACTGATTTTGTAAAGCCCACCAAACCCGCTTTGGAAGCGGC
Source organism: Bacillota bacterium (assembly GCA_023424865.1). The sequence goes on from JAFADM010000354.1 coordinate 1,163, forward strand.
ATAGTTGGCCTGACCGGCATTTCCCATAAGACCCGTAACGGAAGTGATATTTATAATTCTCCCGCTGCGTTTTTTCATCATAATACGGGATGCTGCCTTGGTTAAAAGAAACACACTTTTTAAGTTGGTATCGAGAACCCTGTCCCAATCCTCTTCTTCCATGCGTATTAAAAGCCTGTCGGCAGTTACTCCGGCGTTATTGACAAGAATGTCCAGGCTGCCAAAAACCTCAATGGTTTTCTCAACCAACGCAGAAGCCTTGCCCGTTACGGTTAAGTCACCTGAAAAGCTGCTTACTGAAAGCCCTTCATCGGCAAGAGCCTGTGCAGTGTCAACAACAGAATCGCCTGTGCCGCAAAGCATGACATTGGCGCCCTGTCTTGCGAAAGCCTCTGCTGCAGCCAGGCCTATGCCCCGGGTAGAACCCGTGACAATGGCTGTCTTCCCCTTAAAATTCATCTCAAGGAGCCACCTCCCTCAATGCCGTAAGCGTTGCCTCCAGAGAGGCCTTATCCTCGACATTCAAGGTTATGGCAGACTTGTCGATTTTCTTAATAAAGCCGGAAAGGGTTTTTCCAGGGCCGATCTCAACAAAGGTATCCACACCGGCCGCAAGCATGGTTTTGACACAGTCTTCCCAGCGGACAGAGGAACTGACCTGGCGTACCAGAAGCTCCTTCACATCCTCACCCTCACCGATAATATTTCCGGTAACATTGGTTACTACCGGAATTTCCGGTTTTTGAACCGCTACCGCTTCAAGCTCTTTAGCCAGAAGACGGCCTGCAGGCTCTAAAAGGCTGCAATGGAAGGGTGCGCTTACATTTAAGAGCATGGCCCTTTTGGCGCCCATCTCCGTGGCCACCTTCACGGCTTCGGCAACGGCATTGGCCGCTCCCGCCACCACAATCTGACCGGGGCAGTTAAAATTGGCGGGTTCTACGATGCCTGCCTCTCCTGCCTTCCGGCATACCGTGAGCACATCCTCTCTGGAAAGGCCCAAAAGTGCGGCCATAGCGCCCTCACCTACAGGAACGGTTTCCTGCATAAGCTTGCCTCTTTTTCGTACAAGCTTCACGGCATCCTTAAAGGAAAAGGTTCCGGCAAGTACGTGAGCACCGTATTCACCAAGGCTAAGGCCCGCTGTCATAAAGGGCTTGACGCCCGCCTCCAAAAGGGGCTGAGCGCAGGCAACGCTGGCGGTTAAAATAGTGGGCTGAGTGTTTTCCGTTATCCTCAGGGTCTCGTCATCGCCGGAAAAAATCATGTCCGTCACACTGAACCCAAGGGCTTCATCAGCCTCGTCAAAAATCTTCTTTGCATTAGGTGAAAAAGTATGGATTTCCTGAGCCATCCCAACATATTGAGCGCCCTGTCCCGGAAAAATAAAAGCTATTTTTCCCATTATTGACCTCCTTGGAAATTAAAAAGTAAGAAACCGTCGCATTCGATGCTCTCTTTAAGAAAAAGCCCTGACGAAGCGCTCAGTAAGACCAGGTAAGAAGCGTAGCACCATATGTAAGCCCGCCTCCGAAAGCTACAAGAACGATATTATCGCCCTTTTGAAGAAGACCTTTGCTGGAAGCCTCATCCAGGCATACAGGGATGCTGGCGCTGGAAATATTCCCGGTGTTCTCCAAATTGGTGTAGACAGAATCCATTGAAATGTCAAGACGCTTGGCAGCATTTTGAAGGATTCGTATGTTGGCCTGATGAGGAAAAATCATCTTAATTTGATCAACGGATTTACGGGCTTTTTCAAGCACATAACGGGTAGCGTCAGCCATAACCCGTGTTGCAAAGGTGAAAACCTCCTTGCCTTCCATCCAGATGACCTGGGATTTACCCTCGTTTCGAACGGCCTTGTCTTCTTCAGAGAGATGGAAGCAGGGAATGGTCAGCACACCGCCGCCCTCGCCCTCTGCGCCTAAAAGAGTGCTTTCAACGCCTGTTCCGTCTTCTACCCTGCCAACCACCACCGCACCGGCTCCGTCTCCGAAGAGGATGCAGGAAGCTCTGTCGGTGTAGTCCGTTACCCGGCTTAAAGCTTCAGCGGATACTATAAGCACATGATTATAGCTTCCGGCTCTTATGAGGCTTTCAGCGAGATTCAACGCATAGATAAATCCACTGCAGGCACCGTTGAGATCAAAGGCTGGCGCTTTTCCGCCGATATGCTTTTGTACACTGCACGCAAGTGACGGTGTCATTGCGTCCGGGGTTACGGTTGTTGCAATAATCAAATCAATATCATCACTGGTTAGTCCACTTTTTTCGAGCGCTTTGCGTGCAGCTTCCGCCGCAAGCACGGCAAGGGGAACATCCTTATCGATAATGCGCCGTTCCTTAATGCCCGTACGCTTAACGATCCATTCATTGTCCGTCTCCACCATACGCTCTAAATCTTCATTGGTAAGCCTTTTTTCGGGCAAGCAGCTTCCTGTGCCCAAAATGCCGGCTTTACAAGGCTTCGTCATATACCCCTCCCACATCCATACGCGAGAAAATGTTTTTCATTTGTTCCAATACCGTCGTACAGGCTGAGCTGCAGGCTTTGGTAATGGTATTACGTATTGCTTTTTTCTTGGAATTGCCATGGCATTTATAAATCATGCCGTTAACACCGAGAATGGGGGTACCACCCAGTTCTTCAGGGTCAACTTGCTTTTTTAGCTTTTTTAGTTCGTGCTTAACCAAAAGGTAGCTTAATTTGCCGGAGAGACCTCCACTGTACATTTTCTTAAGGTAATTCATAAAATACTGGCCGGTTCCTTCCATGATTTTAAGCATGGCGTTCCCCGTAAAGCCGTCACAGACGACGACGTCCACATGGCCTTCGGTGACATCACGGCCTTCCACATTACCCACAAAATTAAGATTGGAGCCTTTAAGAATTTCATAGGCCTGCTTAAGGGCCTCGTTACCTTTCCCCTCTTCGGTTCCCACATTAACAAGACCGACTCTGGGGTTTTGGATACCGTACATGTTCTTCATATACTCGGTGCCCATTATGCCGAACTGGAGATAATTTACCGGTTTAATCTGAGTGTTCATCCCTGCGTCAATAATCATGGTCTGTCCGTTCAGGGAAGGAACCAGAGGTGCCAGGGCAGGCCGGTTAACGCCTTTTATACGTCCTGCGATAAGGAGTGAGCCTGCAAGTAAGGCGCCGGTGCTCCCCGCTGAGATAAAGGCTTGTGCATTTTCTGTTTTCAGCTTTTTCATACCGATAACCAAAGAAGAGTTTTGCTTCTTTTTGATGGCTTCGGTGGGTTTATCATAGTTTGTGATTTCTTCCTGGGCATCGGTAATCAGGATCCGGGAAAGATGGGTTGTGTTGTTTCCGATGCATTGCTCAATCCGAATTTTGTTCCCGATTAACTCTATGTTAAGTCCGGAGTTTTCCTCCAGAGCCTCCAAACAGCCTTCTACCACCGCTTCTGGGGCATTGTCTCCACCCATTGCGTCCACTATGATTTTCAAAGCACGTCATCTCCTTATTCGCTATACTCTTGTTGCTCTGCCTGCAGACGGTGCTGTTTTTGACGGGAGTATTTAAATACTCTGCGTCAGTTTGCCTCCGGTTTGATATCCACAAGCAGAAATTTTCCTCTGAAAACTTCAATCTGCTTATTATAAATAAGTACCCACACAATATACCGATTAAGTACTCTTTTTTGTCTGATACTCACCTTGGCAATTAGCTTGCTTCCTGCATAAACCGGATGCTTATATTTTATATTGGCAACACCGACCAGAGCCACATCCGCATCAATAACGGCAATAGCAATGGATTCTGCCATTGAATAAATATAGTGTCCCCTGACGATTTTGGAGTGAGAAAAAACCATTTTATCCGTGGTTTCAAGCACGGATATGGCGCTTTCGCCCAGCTTCAACTCAACAATTTCTCCAATAATTTCATCCGAGTGGATGGCTCTAACCTTATCGTGGTTGACGGCTGCCATTTCCCTTACACGCTGTCTAAGCTCGGGAACGCCCAGCTCAAGTCTATCCAGCCTTACAGTGGGAACGCTTACCTTCAGGATTTCAGCGATTTCCTCATCGGTAAGGAAAGGATTCTCCTTAAGCTTCTCAACCAGCTTCGCCTGTCTTTCCTGTTTTGCCTTTGGGTCTCTGCTCAATTTATTCACCCTGATAGTTATATTCTTTTATAATTATTACCTGATAATATATTCTGTTGCTAGTATATATTATTTTCTTAGTGTATGCAATACCATCGTTAAATATAAAGCAATTTATTTGCCATCGGCTCAATTGAAAAACAATTGATTAAAGCGGAGGCCGCGCATGCGACCTCCGCTCCGGTTCAGCTTGAAAGCTCTGTCTTCTGTTACCACCTGATGACAAGAACCCAGTCGTTCTGCCCGTTTTTTCTGACAGGAGGCGTAAATTGAGCCGTCCCTATTAGAGACTTTTCACCGAGGAAGCTATAGATCCCGGCTTCCGGATTAAACCAGTAAAAGTTAGCCACACCTTCCCCCACACGGGAAAGCTCCAATGAGAAGCATTCCCCCGTATAGGTGTAGAAAAAAGCGAAGCCCTCTCCCGCAAACGCTGCGACACGGCCATATTTTTCCCTTTGGGGATGGGCCAGCAAATGCCCTGCAGACCTTCCTGCGGTAAAATTCACAGAGTTTATTAATTGGCACAGAACACCCATCTGTCCGGATCCTTCATGATGGATAGCCTCCTGCCAGGGCTCCCTGGCGCCGTAACGGGGCTGCCCCTTCTCCTTAATGTAAAACTGCATCACCGAGTTGTCGCCATAGGTGTGGCCGCAGGCGCCTTCAAAGACGGACCAATAAGCGTAGCGCCGCACGTCATGAGCCTGCCAGTAAGGCTGAGACACGTCATGAAGCCCCTGGAGAATCTGCTCGTAGGAAGGCTCCCCGTCAAGGGTGGGACGCTTCACCGAAGCGGCATAATCCCGCTCCACATACTTCCAGTTATCCTCCCCAAACCAGCCTTCCTTCTCCGAGTTGTCATCCCAGGCGCCAAGGGAGCCCTGATCATAGCGCCGGTGTCCTGACTGGAACATGTTGAAATCAAGCCAGTCCGCCTCGTTGAACCAAAGAGATGAGGAGGTTCTGCCAAAGGGATGGAAGCCTATGAGCTTATCCGGACAGTGCTTTTTGAGAGTGGCGGCAAGCTTCATCCAAACGCCGTATCCATCGCTTCCCCTTATGTCTCCGCCCAGAATCCAGACTATATTTTTAAGAGAGCCATAGCGTTGGGCGAGAAAACGGCCATATTCCTCCGCATTCTGCTCGTTGAGATACCCCTGCTTGACCATGGCACCCCAGCAGGGCAAAAGGCCCATATAAAGCCCCTCCTTCTCCGCCATGGCCACAACCGAATCGATGTGCTGCCAGAAGCCGCCATCCAGATCCGGTCTTGCAAAGTCTCCGTCTATAAGGGGTTGGCCCAGCCGCGACTCCCTTTGGGGCAGACTGCTTGCATTCCCACTCCCCTGATCCATGCTGTGAACCAGTGACGCCAGAATAATATTAAAATGCTTGGCTCTCCGGTTTTTAAAGTAGAGTCTGCATTCGTCGCCGTTAAGGGACTGGAATAAAAGCCACGCTGTATCTCCCATCCAGAAAAAGGGCTCGCTTCCATTCATCAGATAACGTTTGTTTTCAGAAACACGCAGTACACCGTTATCCCATGGGTTTGAATTGCTTCTGTTCATTTTATACCTCCATGCTTAAAACTCATCGACGCGAAAGAAACTTTTAAAAGCCTGTTTTCCGTTATCCCTTTAAGGAGCCAATCATGACGCCCTTTACAAAATGCTTTTGTACAAAGGGATACAGGCAAATTACCGGTAAGCTTCCGAATACAATAATGGCGTATTTCATGACCTCCACTACCGCAAGGCGCATATTCTGCTCCGTGGTTGCGTTCGCCATTTGCTCGATGGCCGTGGCGCTGGATAAAATATTTCGAAGAACCACCTGGAGGGGGAGCTTGGATTCCGACTTTAAATAAATGAAGCCGTCGAAAAACGCGTTCCAATGTCCCACGGCATAGAAGAGCACCAATACGGCCAGAATCGACTTGGAAAGAGGAAGAACCAGCCTTAAAAGAACATGGAGATCACTTGCTCCGTCCAGCTCCGCCGCTTCAATCATTTCCTCAGGAATGCTGCTTTGGAAAAAGGTTCGGGCAATAATCATATTGTACACCGAAATAGCGCCGGGAATAACCATGGCCCAGATAGTATCCAGCATTTTCAGATTGCGAATATTAAGATAAGTTGGTATCAATGGGGCGGTGAAAATCATAGTGAACACAAAAAGCCCCATAAGGATATTCCGTCCCACAAAATCCTTTCTGGAAAGCGGATAGGCCGCCATTACCGTCATGACGATATTAATAACGGTTCCCACCACCGTATAAAGAAGCGAATTGGAATAGCCCATCAAAAGCATTTTAGAGCTGAAAACCTGTGCATAGGCATCCAGAGTAAAGTTCACCGGCAAAAGGAACACACGTCCTGCAATAACGTCGCCAGGCGAACTCAAGGACTGGGCAACCACATTTATAATGGGAATGACCGTGACAAGAAACGCAATAAAAAGGAATACGGCGTTGAACGTATAGAAAACCTTGTCGGAAAAACTGTTTTTTAATTTTGATTTTTTTTCAAGCATTATGCAGCCTCCTTTCTACCATAAGCTGGTTTCATTAAGACGTCGGCATATGGCGTTAACCACCATCAGAAGCAAAAGCGAAACCAGTGACTGGAAAAGGCCGATAGCGGTCGAGTAGCTGTATTGCATGGACTCAAGTCCTATTCGGTAAACGTAAGTGGAAATGATGTCCGAGGTTTGAATATTCAGGTTATTCTGCATGACCAATACTTTTTCATAGCCCACGGTAAGCACTCTCCCCGAAGCCATAATAAGAAGAATGACGGCAGTAGGAAGAATACCGGGAAGATCAATGTGCCAGATTCTTTTAACGACGTTTGCCCCATCCATAATCGCCGCCTCATGCAGCTCCGGGGGTACTGAAGCCAGCGCCGCCAGATAAACTACCGCGCTGTATCCGGTGGCCTGCCACACGCCGGAAAAGACATAAATCGTTTTAAACCAGCCCGGGCTGCCCATAAACAGAACAGCCTCGCCTCCCAGATTTTTAATAATCTGATTGACCGGACCATTAAGAGACAAAATCTGTGAAAAGATACCTACAACCAGTACCGTTGAAATGAAATAAGGCATATAGGTTACCATTTGTACCGTCTTGCCGAAAAGGCGCTGGCGCACATAGTTAAGGGAAACGGCCAGTACAATGGGCGGAAAAATGCCTACTCCAATGCTGTAAAAGGACAAACCCAGAGTATTCAGAAGAAGCCTGGAAAATTGGGGCGAAGAAAAGAACTTGATAAAATGCTTCATTCCGACCCAGGCGCTCTCATCTATTCCCTTGCCCAGATAAAAGTCCTTAAAGGCTATTTGAGAGCCCCAGATTGGCACATATTTAAATTGAATCAAATACAAAACCGGCAGCAAAATAACAAGATAAAGCTGCCAATGACGCTTGATACCCTTCCACAGAGAACGGCGCCCTTTCTGACTCCAATTGGCGGCGGGCTTCTTTACTCCGGCCCGCACCGCTGCCGGATGCTCCATATAATCCTCCGTTTCGCCCCTTTCTTGGCCGCCGTCTTTGATACACCGGAGAAAATTTCCCCGGTCTGTTTAAGAACCTATGCCGGTAACAACCGTCAGACCGCCATGTCTGGGGCAATGCGATTTAATATTGATATAAACGCGATACTTTAATTAGACATATTTGAGTTAAATAAGGCTTAAAGCGCCGAACCCGGCTTTTGTCGGATCCGGCGCTTCTTTGTTAAGCCTTCAGATATCTGGCGGGGAATTCCCTTTAAGTGGTATCCGTCAGTGTAAGACGCCGGTGGCTATTTGCTTGAAAAGGCGCTTTGGTCATAGGCCTTCTGCAAAAGCTCCAGATAGCGGGCCAGGCCGATGGAATCCAGCTGGCTGAGATAAGCATCCCATTCCCTGTCGATATCCATATCACCTGTAACGAAACGCACAAGGCATTCGTTGGCATAATCCATGACGGTGGTTTTAACAAGAGCCATTTCATTGGCGTCCTCCGCCGTCTGGTAGAGAGAGGGCAGGACCGATTCAAGAGGCTGACGCACCTTTT
>JAFADM010000411.1 GCA_023424865.1 Bacillota bacterium
AAGGATATGATTGATGAGCTTCAGGGTGAGGTAATTGGATACAGTCTGTGGCAAAAATACGGCCGATGGCCCATGTTTTCCAAATTTTTTGATAATATGGGACCACTTCCCCACCATATTCATCATCACGATGAGCATGCAGCTACGGTCAATCAGGCGGGAAAGCCGGAAATGTATTTTTTCCCTTCCCAGTGTAATAATCACGGAGGCGAATTCCCTTTCACTTTTTTTGGAATTAATCCTGAGGTTAAAAAGGAACAGGTGAAGGAATGCCTGATGAGCTTCACAAAAGGGGATAACAAACTGCTGGATCTGTCAAGGGCGTACAAGCTGATTCTGGATACGGGCTGGGATGTTCCCCCGGGAGTGCTTCACGCTCCGGGAAGTCTTTGCACCTACGAGCCCCAGTTCGCCAGCGACGTTTACGCTATGTATCAGTCGGTTTTATACGGAGGGCAGTGTGTGCCGGAGGAGCTTTTATGGAAGGACTGCCCTGAAAATGAAAAAGGAAGCTATGACTATCTGATGGAGGTCATTGACTGGGAGAAAAACACCGATCCGGATTTCAGTAAAAACCGATTTATGCCTCCTGTGGTCATCAGCAAGACAGAGGACTTTACGGAGGAGTGGATTTGTTACAAATGCCCGGAGATCTCTGCTAAACGATTGACCGTAAACCCCGGAAAAACAGTGGTTGTAAAAGATGCGGCAGCGTACGGTTTTATATTGCTTCAAGGCAAGGGACAATTCGGAGTGTGGGACATTGAAACACCTGCGCTCATTCGATACGGACAACTTACAATGGATGAATTTTTTGTGTCGGAGCAAGCAGCGGTTAACGGTATCCCAATTGTTAATACTTCAAGTACCGAGCCGCTTGTAATGCTAAAGCACTTTTCTGAGAATCCTGATTTGGAAAGGCTATTAAGCAAATAGATTGCTTGCGCCATACAAGGTGACAGGATTTATTTTTTGAGCTTCTCATAGGTAAAGAGAGCCGCTCACTTATAATGAAGTGAGCGGCTCTCTTTGTCTTATGCCTCTGAAATGCTGAATTTGGATACATGGGTTTTAAGCATTTCCGCAAAGCTTTTGGATTCATTGGCAAAATTCAAAAGCTGATCGGATTTATCCTTTACAAGGGCGACCCTTTGAGCAATATCATTGGTTCCTTCAGCTTCCTCCCCATTGGCCCGGGTGATTTCATCAATTGCCCGAAGCATGCCTGTCATGGCATTTTTGAGTTCATCGCAGGTCTCGCTCAAGCCTGTGATAAGCTTTTCCAGGTTCCCCGCATCCCGGTTATACTCTTCCGTGGCCCGAATCATCATTTCATATTTTTCTTTAACGTCCACCGCAATGAAGCGAAGCAGATGGCCGGAATTATCCGACAGATTGCCAACGGAATCATTTACGATTTTAATAACATTCTGTATTTTGGCTGCCGTGTTTTTTGAATTCTCCGCAAGCACTCTTATTTCTTCCGCAACCACGGCAAAGCCTCTGCCTGCATCCCCTGCACGGGCTGCCTCAATAGCTGCGTTCAGTGCCAGCAGGTTGGTCTGACTCGTAATTTGAAGAATAATTTCAGCAAGGGCATTAATCTGAGTGACGGATTGGGACTCTACCAAAGCTTTATCCAGGCTTCCCTTTACCTCTTCAAGCATAACCGCTCCGCTTTGAATGGCTTCGTTAAGGTCGGTTTGTATCCGGGAAGCTCTGCGGCTCAGCTCAGAAACAGAGACCTTTCCCTCCCGGCTGGTACCTGCGATGGATTCCACGGCAGTGAGAATATCATTGGCAGTGGCATTCATTTCCTCAGTGGAGGCCGCGGTCTGTTCCATCCCCGCTGAAAGCTCCTGGGTGGTTGCCGAAACCTCTTCAATTTGTTCATTAAGCGTCTTCATATGCTTGCTGACGCCTTCAGCCGAAGCTTCAATGCGGTTCGTCTCACCGGCTACACCGCTGACAAAGCCTTTAATCTGCCGGGAGAGCTGATTAAGAGTTTCTGCCAGAACTCCGATTTCATCTTTGGATTTGAGCTTAATCTCCTGAACGTGAATTTGCCCCCTGCTGTCCTTTTCAAAAGCTTTTACCAGCTTTATAATGGGTGCCGACAGCTTTCTGCTTAAAAGCGCGCCTACCAGGCCGGTTGACAGAATGGCAATTAAGGAATAGCCCCCCAGTACAAAAAGATTGTTTTGCCTGTTTTTGCCCATATCTTCACTTCGGCTGAGCACTTCATTTTCAATATTATCCACATAGTTACCGGTGCTCACAACCCAGCCCCAGGGCTCAAAAAGCTGAGAATAGGCTCTTTTAGGACTTTGTCGGCCGCTTTGGGTATCATCAGGCTTTACCCACATGAAATTGGTGAACCCCTCATTCTGGCCCTCCTCAGCCGCCTTTAAAATCTCCTGTATCAGCATTACCCCATTGGGATCCGCCAGGTTCATCCGATCTGTTCCTTCCTTTTCCGGTTCTATGGCATGAACCACCAGGGCACCGGATGTATCGTCAATCCAAAAGTACCCGTCACCATTATAGCGAAGTCCTCTTATCATACCCTTAGCCGCTTCCTGAGCCTCTTTCTCTGTCAGAATGCCGGTCTTGTAATTTTCGTAGAAATAGTCGATAAGCTGTACGGCGGTTTCCACTTCACTGCGGATAAGCTTATCATAGTCCTCAAAAAGCATGGATCGAATATTAACCATCTCCTGCTGGTGAAGTGAGACCAGATTGGCAGCGCTATAAGCTCCTGATCCAATTATAAACAGGGATGCTGTCAGCATAAAGGATAAAAGGATTTTACCGCGAATGGACTTCATTTAAATGTACCCCCTCAGTAATGATTCTATTTGTTTCTTAAAAGTTATTCAGAATGTCTACTATTTAAAAATTATATCAAATTAGCAGGAATTAGATAGTTAAATTTTTAGCATAAAATGCCGTAATAATGGTACTTTTTGCATCATTTTGCCTTATTGGCTTATGCCTTTTTATCTTCTGCCTGATATCGCATTTCCGGATCGGCACAGGTCTGTTTTCAATGGAAATTTTTAAAATTACGGAAATTTAACCTTTCCTTCAAAAAGAATTTATATTGGAGGATTATGATAGAGCTATGAACCATCCCAACGTTCTTTAAGAAACAGCAGGAGATGAGATCATGAATTTCTTTACCCATATTGCCATGTCCAAAGCCCTGTACC
>JAFADM010000206.1 GCA_023424865.1 Bacillota bacterium
GAGAACCCCTGCGAAATCTTTGACACTATCGAATTCCCGTTGGATCAGTTCTTCCCGCCCCAAAAATTCGACTTCCCGGGCGCAGAAGATTTTGACCGCGATCTCCGGAAATAAAATAAACGTGTACTGAATAGAGGCTGCTGCAGAATGAAAATCTGCAGTAGCCTCTATTTTACATTTTTTTAACTTTAAAGTGAAATTTTATTTCACATTATAATATCAATTGGTATAATAGAAATAAATGGGATTGTTCTATCTGACTGGGACCTTATTGGAAGCCTTTTCGTTTACTGCAACCAACCGTATACCACTTGATCTTTTATAGATTAGAAAAATTATATATTAAGGGTAAAAAGGTAATATAATACAGGAAAATGAATGGTATGATACCTTATGAGGAGGAAAGGATATGGCTGTATTAAAATTGGAAAATGTAGGTTACCGTTATAAAAATGGTGAACGCAACATTTTAAAAGGTGTGAACTGCACGTTTAAGGAAGGAAGCCTCTGCTCCGTGGTAGGTCCCTCCGGAAGCGGTAAGACTACATTGCTATCACTTATGGCAGGATTGGATAAACCTGGAGAAGGTAAGCTGTACCTTGACGGAGAGGATTTATCGGCTATGGATCTGGATTTGTATCGCAGGGAGAAAGTATCCATGATTTTTCAAGCTTTTCAGCTTTTTCCTCTTCTTACGGTATTGGAGAATGTCTGTTATCCTATGGAATTGAATGGCGTACCTCTGATGCAAGCCCGAAAAAGGGCCAAGGAGCTTTTGTCTTCCGTTGATATCTCTGAAGAAAAGCACCGGCGCTATCCCTCCAATCTTTCGGGAGGAGAACAACAAAGGGTGGCTATTGCCCGTGCTCTCTCTACCGGAGCTCGGGTTGTTTTGGCGGATGAACCCACAGGCAATTTGGATACGGCTAATGGAAATCGAGTGATTGAGATACTTCGTCAACTGGCTCATGGGGAAAACTACTGTGTTATTGTCGTTACTCATGATCTCGTCATTGCAGATGGTTCAGATAGGGTTTATAAAATGACGGACGGGGTACTTTCAGCTCTAAGTGCATAAGGGTGTAAGCCAGAAGCTTTCTGAGAGCTCTATACTGTTCTGAATGCTTCTGTTATGTACCTTAAATGGAAACTTAATGACATATACTATAAGTTGACCAATTATTTGAAAAGAGTTATAATGCAATACAATGATAATCCAAAAAATTCCTTATGTGTTGAAAGGAGAACATATATAAATGGAAATTCCATTTATTGAGCTTTTTCACACACCTAATGGCAGCTACTTTTTGGATATTAACAGGAATGACTTAATCCCAATCAGAGAATCTTCATTTAAATATTTGTTAGAAGTACTATCAGGCAAGAAAGAATTAGATGCTAACGAACCTGAGGAATTGACAGAGCTTAGGTCTCAAGGATATCTTACCTTTCAAAGTGTTGTTAAAGAGGTACAGCATGCCTATTTAAAATTTCTCAGAATTTTTCTCCAGCGCAAGTTAGCTAAAATCACCCTTCAATTGACTCAAAACTGTAATTTCAGATGTAAATACTGTATATACTCTGAGAACAGCAGCATGTTGCAACGCTCTCACTCTTCTAAACATATGAGCTTTGAGGTAGCCCAAAAGGCGGTAGATTTCCTCTGGAAGCACTCTGTAGACAGCCAGGATATAAATGTGGGCTTTTATGGAGGAGAACCTTTGCTGGAGTTTCCTTTGATTCAAAAGTTGGTGGCATACTGTAAAGAACGTTTTGAAGGCAAGAAGCTGACCTTTAGCTTAACGACTAATGGTACGCTCTTAAGTGATGAAATGATCCGATACTTTGAGGCTCATGATATTTCAATGATGATTAGCCTTGACGGCCCAAAAGAGATCAATGATCAAAATCGCGTTTTTGCCGATGGACGGGGAACATATGATTCCGTCATGGAGCATGTGTATCGTATATTTAAAATTGCGCCTGAGTATGCTGAAAAATTGCAAATCAGCATGGTGATGGACCCTGAAAATGATTTTGACTGCATTAATGCCATCTGCCTGCAAGGAGAAGAACTCAAAAGACTGAATATAATGCCCTCAATTATTGACCGCGAATATGATGGAACAGATGTGGTGTTTGCCGAAGAATATACATGGAAATATGAGTACCAGCGTTTTTTGGCGAATCTGTCTTATTTCGGACGTTATCCTGAAGATGAAGTCTCTCCTGTTGCAAGCCGTTCTGTAACCGCGGCTGTCAGTGACAATATCAAAATAAACACATCAATGGGCCTTCATCGTATCGATGCGCCATCGGGGCCATGTGTTCCCGGCCAAGCTCGGCTTTTTGTCGATGTAAACGGACGATTGTTTCCATGTGAGCGTGTAAGTGAAAACTCACCCGCAATGTGTATTGGTACACTTGATGATGGGTTTTATGAGGAAAATGCTCAGCGGATTTTAAACATTGGCCATTTAACAGAGAATGCCTGCAAGAAATGCTGGTGTTTCAGATATTGCAGCTTATGTGCAAAAAAAGCCGATACAGGCTCCCGACACCTTTCTGCCAAATTCAGGCTTTCGCATTGCAATGAATCCAAAGCCATGGCTTACAGCAAACTGAAGCAATACCTTCTGTTCAAGGAAATTCCTGTTTTTTATCCGGCGCAGACACGGCTAATCCACACAGAGGGAGGTCAAGCTACATGAAAACACCGGCAGCTCTTTATCCTTTTTGCTCCCAGCTTTTGCCTGTAGTTAAATTTTTTGAGGATTTTCAGGATAAGTATGCGCTGAAAAAACTTTATTCACCTTCCGGGTTTGGTCTGAACGGACGGGACGCGGCTTATTCACGCAATCATCCTCAGATTGGGATAACAGTAGCAGATAGATTTAATCCCGGAGATCAGGAATGGGATGTTCTAATACTTATCAGAACGACAGGAATAGAGAAGATTGAAGACACAAAGCTGGTGGAGATAGCTGAATACACACTGCAATCAGGAAAAAGTGTCCACTTTTTTGACGATAGCAGCGCCGATGTGCCTAAAAAAATGTGGACATTATCGGAAGCGTATCCGGATAAGGTAAAGCTTTATACCGGAAGCCTACAGACCATAGTAAAAAGATCATTCAGCAGTGAAGAGTACACGGCTGTTGACATTCCTGTTGTTTTAGTGGGCGGGTTGGTGGAAGAAGCCGATACCTTTGAGGTTTTACTGCGTCTGGCAGCGCAATTGCGAGCGGAAGGGTTCAATGCCACGGCCATAGCGAAACATCCTGTCGGCCAACTCTTTGGTCTTCATACTCTGAATCGTATCTATGAAAGAAACGACCTGACGGAGGCTCAAAAAATACTTGAGCTTAATCGGATGCTCAAAAACGTGGAGATTTCGGAGCGCCCCAACATTCTTTTGATTGAAGCTCCCGATGCTGTAAAACGTTATAACGATATTGCTCCAAACGGTTTTGGCATACGCACCTATATGCTTTGCCAAGCAGTCTGTCCCGATTATTTTATTTGCTGCGTACCGTGTGATTTGGGTGTAGAGGGATTTCTGGAAGCAATCAGCAGGGATTTTGAGAACCGCCTGAGTTCGCCCATCCATGCAGTCCATGTAAGTAATCTGGTCATTGATTCAATGGAGCTATTGCAATCCCATCGTATATCCTATATTCATACTCCTTTGGAGACCGTTAGGGAGCAGATTGCAAATGAAGGACTGGATTTGCACATTCCTTTGTTTGATGTTGTGGGCAATGGAGCGGATGCGCTATGCACCCATTTGTGCGACGTTACGATGCTGAAAGGATGAGAAAGATGAGAGAGTATACATTGGATTTGCGCAGTACCATAATTCAACGCCGGATTACAGAAATGCTGAGTGTAAAGTTTTACATTCCTGAAGAAGTACTTGATCCGGATTATTGGGATGAGCCGTTGACTGGAAGTCGATACCAGTTTTCCGCCACTGATCTGACCTACTTGTTTTTTGAGCTGGAAAAAGTCTTTGGGATAAGAATTCCTCACCGATACCTACGTTCCTACGGTTTTTGTACCATTAATAAAATAGCCAAAATCCTGGAGCAATGCTGGGAAGAGTTAAATATTCCTTAAAAAGAGTCAGAATTGAAAATATCTCTTAAATTTCCATTACTGTGCTGCAAGCCCTACTAATAATTAAGGGAGGTGAATGTAATGCCTCGGTTAAAGAAAAAGAGCTCTGTAGACTCTGTTGAAGCGTATGCTTGCATTTGCATGCTGGCTTCATGCAGCTGCAGCTGCAGTTGTGTCTGTGCTTGTACTACTTACCAGCCCAGTGCTGACGACCTGAATTCCGGGTATGATACCGGAACAGCAAATAGACGCTCTCCAATCCTGCAAACGAACTATTCAGCAGAAAATATGCAGTACTCCTGATCACATGGATAACCTTAAGCTTTTTAATGTCAGCAGGAGAAATCACCAATTACATTAGGGCAGTGCAGCATTTTGTATATGGTGGCGGCTCAAACAAATAATTGAGCCGCCTTCACTCTGTTGTGACTGATAGGTATAACTTTTATACTGTCCCGCGTATTGAAAATATTGGAATAATATAGGAGGTTATGCGGAAATGAAGAAAAATATTTGTTTGAAATCCACCCTGCGCCAGCCGGTACGGACACTTTTTTTTCTTTTGCTGGTAGGGCTTGTTTCCTTTGCTTTTATATCGCGGGCAGTGGAATATCTGGTAGTGCAAGGAGAAACAGCGCGATTGACAGAGTATTACCGCACCGTTGCCAGCCTTGAAAAAGTCGTGAAGACCCATGAGGACGATTATGATGTAACCGCCGGGGTGGAGCTGGTTTCAAAAAGTCCATACGTGGCTTTTGAAGACCGGCGGAGGTATAGCTCAGGAGTGCTCCAGGGAGTGTATAACTCTGATGTGGACGGTTATTTAAGTGAACGTGCCGGCAGCTCAGTTCGTAACTCGGGCCTCCATATAAGTGATGTACTGGTGTACGGAACGCTGCAATCAAAAACCTATACGCCACCGACGAAGCCTGGTACCGAAGAATACCTGCTTACACTTCAGGTGGATAAGGTATTGGCGGGTTACCCTGAGTATGCGGGAGAAGGCCGGACCATTAAGCTTAAGTATTGTCCTGAAAGCTCCGGCGAGCTGGATGAGGCTTTTAATGGGCTCCAGGTGGGCGAACGGTATTTTATTAAAGCGTATTTTGATCCTTTTTATGATAATGTAATAAATCAGACTACCTCTGGAAATCTAGTACTTAAACCATTGAATAATAACGGTCTTTGGTTCTTTCCGCTTGAGCCGGATGCTTCCGCGGATTTCTCAGATCCGGCGCTTATGGGACTGGATGATGAGATTAAGGTACTGGTAGAAAATCAGCGGGCCATGCAGGTAATCGGTACCGGGGATATGAGCGCCATCCCGGCTATGCAGGAGGTATCCAGGCAGAATTACCTTGTTGAAGGACGCTGGCTCAACAGAGAGGATGACACCGGAAGCCGGCGTGTCTGTGTTGTGCATCAAGATTTTGCGGAGCTTAGAGGACTTTCTGTGGGAGATAAAATCACTATTAGTCTACGGGAACTGAAAGCTCCTTATTATGGCAGTTATATTGTTCCTGGGGAGGACTGGGGAGTCTGGGGAAATTACGATACTGATGTACAGGAATTTGAAATCGTGGGATTGTATGGAATACTTTCAGAAAACCCCGTTCAACTCTCCGTCTACAGTACACGCATGTACATACCTAACTCCTGTATGCCTGAAGGGTACAGAGATCCCAATCTGTACTCAGACAGTCTCTACAGCTTTATCCTTCGCTCACCCCAGGACAAAGACGACTTCCTGGCTGAAAACGGGGATGCTCTGGAGGCATTGGGCATGAGGGTATCCTTTGTGGATAACGGCTGGGACAATTTCCAGGCGTCCGCCGTTCCAATAAAACAATCCGTGGCAATGAACGCAGGCGTATTTGCTCTGGTAACGCTGATGGCTCTGATTCTAACTGTTGTCCTCTATTTGCGGCAGCGGCGCAGGGAATTCGCCATCCTCCGGGCGCTGGGAGTACCCAAGCAGGATGCCATAATGCAAACACTTTGGCCCATAACACTTATCGGGGCAGCCGGCATTCTGACAGGGGGTCTTCTTTCATGGCACTATGCACTGGGAAAGGCCTCAGAAACCTTGGCTTCTCTTCAGGGGCAGGAGGATGGAACACTTTCGGGGACACTCTCTCCGGTGTGGCTGGCGGGGCTGTGTGCGGGGCTTTTCGTTATTATAATGATTTTTACGGCTATTGGTGCGCTTGCTACAGCTCGGCGGCCTGTTCTGGAGCTTATTCAGGGAACTGCGGTCAGGGTGACGGAAAGAGAACCCCAACGGGGCGACGGACGGGAAAACCCGAAAGGCAGAGCTTTGCGTCCACAGTCCGCCATGCCTACCTTAACAGCTATAGAGGTTTCCAGTCCGTTTCCGAGAGGGACTCCGGAATCAGTAAAAAATTCAGGATTTGCGCAGATTGCGCGCTATATTATGCGGCATAGCCGTCGCGGGCCGCTCAAGTCCGTCCTGACCATTTTAGTAGCACTGTGCTTTACCCTGGCTTTGGGATGGATGAGTTGGTCCATGGAAGGAAACGAAGCGGAGCTGGACCGGCTTTATGGTACTACCCAGGTGGAGGGCGAAATTGTGAAGAAAAATGCTTCTGCTTTTGTTTCGGATTCCGGCAGCGGAATTATCCGAAAGCGGACTGTAGAGGCAATTATGGAAACCGGCTTTATACAGAGCGCCTATCTGGAGGCCGGGGCAATTTCCCGGTCAATAGCCGCAGCAGATGAGGAAGGGAAATATGACGAAGGGCGAACGGCCGAGAAGGTTGCTCTGCGTGCCTTTGAGAGACCGGATAAGTTCTTCTCCCAAGGGGGGAGGTACATTACCTTAGAATATGCCGATGGATGGAATGAAAATCTTTTTGCCATGGACTGGTCGGAGGATACGGTAAGCAGACCGGTTGTCGTCCCTGCCGGCCTGCTAGACCGTCTCGAACTTAAGCCTGGGGACGGGATATGGCTCTCCGACAGTACCGGCAATACGGCTGGCAATTTTGTGATAGCTGGACAGTACACGGGAACGGTCATTGGTGACGAGCCGGAGCCCATTCTTATACCAACGACCGGACTTAAGCTTCTGGTTGGGGAAAACTTGAACTACAGTGTAGCAGAATTTGTTCTGGATCCGTCGAAAAACCGGAATTTACCAGAATTCCGTAAAAAAATGGAGACGCTTTTTGCCGATGGGGGCGGAGGTATTATCGGCCTCAATTTCCTGCTTTGGGACGAAGTCCTCACTCAGGTGGTGGAGCCCTTGGAAAAGAACCTGTCTCTGATGGCGGTGCTTTATCCTGTAACCGTGGTGCTGTCGGTAATCATTGCGGCGGGTCTGGCTTTGCTTTTGATGTTCCAGACAGCCAGGGAAGCCGCCATCATGCGGGTGCTGGGAACAGCAAAACACCGAGCACGGGTCATGCTATGGGGGGAACAGCTTTTGCTGTGTTTTATTGGACTGCTGTCAGGCTTGATTCTGCTGATTGCACTCAGGCAGGATGTATCTGAAGTACTCGCAGGTACTGCTTTGACTTGCGCTGGTCTCTACCTGGCCGGAACCCTTTTAGGAGCCTTGTCAGGTGCTATTTTCGTCACCAATCGTATGCCCCTTGAACTCTTGCAGGTAAAGGAATGAAGAAATACGGAAAAAGGAGGAATTTTTATGGCGCTGCACGAAAAGAGATGGGGCGAGCTTTCAGGTTTTTTTTCGACAATAGCCTACTGTTTGTCCCTCTCATGGAAAGCATCAAAAATCTACACGGTTATTAGGATCGCCAGCGAAATTTTTATGCCGCTCCTTTTAATCGTTGCCTCCTTTATTGGGAAATACCTAATTGACATGCTGGCAGGAGCAGGAGCTGCTGAAAACACCGGAGAGATGCTTCTGGTCCTGTTTGCATGCCTGCTGGCCATCACACTTTTGCGGACTGTTTGTCAAAAAACAACGCAATATTGTCAATCCACGCATAATGAAATCATAAGCGGAAAGCTCGCCCTCAGCATGATGGAGCGCTCTCTTGCAGCCGACCTGGAGTACATGGACAATCCGGATTACCATGATAAGCTCCTGTCTGCCACACGTGACTCGGCAGCCGTAACAAATTTGCTATGGAATGCGCTTGCATGCATTAGTTCAAGCGTCTCTTTGCTTGGTGCATTTGTTGTGCTATGCCAGTCTAATGTCCTTTATGGCTTTATGATGATGGCAGCAGCCTTCCCATCCTCTATAGCAGCGGCAAAACATACGAAATCACTCTATTATTTAAGTATGGAGCAGATAAACGGAGAACGGCAAAAGAGCTACTATCAAAGCCTTGCCGTGGACAAAAGTCATGCTCAGGATGTGCGGCTGTTCAATGCTGGCGATAGGCTTAAGGAACGTTATACCCGGCTGTGGCAGGAGTTGTTTGATAAAAGGAGAACTCTCATGAGGAAGCGAACCCTCCTCACCTGCCTTATGGATTGCCTTCCGGAGATTGTCGTTGTGATTATCAGTATTCATATTGCGTTTCAGGTTATAGGGAAAATGGCTACCGTAGGCGATTATTCTCTCTATACCGGTCTCATAAGCCAGCTTTGGGCCGCCATATCGAGATTGTCCTCCTCTGTCATGCAGATCTATGATAATCAAATGAAAATAGCTAATGTAAAAAGCCTGGAGCATTTCCGGAACCGTATTACAGACAATGGAACAAAGCCTCTTGACTATGTCGGCTCCATTGAGTTTGATCATGTTTGCTTTACGTATCCCGGTGCCAGGGTACGTGCCGTAGACGATATAAGTTTTATGTTACGCAAGGAAGAAAAGGTGGCCCTTGTCGGGTTGAACGGTTCGGGAAAGTCAACGCTTATAAAGCTGCTTTTGCGTTTATATGAACCGGACTGTGGAAGCATAAAAATTAACGGCACCGACATAAAAGAGTATTCGTTGATTGAGCTGAGAGCTAATTTCAGCGTCTATTTCCAGGAGATGCAAAATTATTTCTTTACCCTTAGAGATAATTTTACTATTTCAGACAGTAAATGCCAAAATGTGGATGAACTGATCATGAGCGCACTTAGAGACAGCTGCTGCGAGGATGTCCT
The DNA here is from genome assembly GCA_023424865.1 of Bacillota bacterium. Next base: position 9,211 of record JAFADM010000206.1, read on the forward strand.
GAAAAAAGCCGGAAAGGGTTTGGATACAAATCTGACCCGGTTTTTTGAAGCGGACGGCATTGAGCTTTCGGGTGGGCAGCATCAAAAGCTGGCTCTGGCCAGAGTTTTTTTTCGCAGGCATACCGCCTTGATTCTGGATGAGCCTTCCTCCAATCTTGACCCGAAAGCGGAGCATAATATATTCCGTTCTCTTCAAACACTGACACAAGGAAAAATGACGCTATTTACATCCCATAGATTATCTAATATCTTCCTGGCGGACAGAATTATTGTCCTGGAGAAAGGTAAAATTGTAGAGGATGGAACACAGGAAGAACTATTGGAAAACAGGCAGCGATATGCCGAGCTGTTCAGGTATCAACAGGAAAAGTATTTAGTTGTAGAGGAGCAGAAAAAGAAATCATGTTAATCGCTTTGATTGATGATGGGATAGAAGCATCAGCTTGTCCAAATATCAGGATAAGGTTTGATTTGTCTGTTGGCAGTGACTGTGTCATCAAAAATCGTAATGCTGATGAAAAGATTATTACAGATCATGGAACGACATGTGCAAAAATAATTGCCAAGTACGCGCCAAATGCAGAATTTTGTAGTTTGCGCATTTTTCATAATGAAAAGCTTCGCGCTTCCTGCGATCTGCTTATAGCTGCATTGGAATGGTGCTTCACCATGGGTATTCCGATTATACATATGAGCATTGGCTCAACCCGTCCCGGCGATTATAAAGAAATCAGACCGGTGGTCGCCAGAATAATCCAGCAGCGCCAAATCATCATAGCCGCATGCAGTAATAAGGTGGGTTATTCCATTCCGGCATGCCTTAACGGGGTATTGGGTGTAATGGCTGATAAAGGTCTGAAAGATGAAGAATATACGATTGCGTCAGACCGGTTGCCGAACTTAGGTCTGATACATGCTTCATCGAGGCATAAAATTGTACTTTCGCAAACGCATGAATATACTACCCCGATTTCCAACAGCTATGCCGCACCGACAGTTACGGCAGCTGTTCACCATATCCTAGAGAAAAGCGGCGCCTATTCCCTATCGGTGGTGCAGCTCTATGCGAGGTTGTCTAAGGACTCAGAAAACATCCTGTTTTTGAGACCTGAATTTATTGAAAATGCAGTGCTTCTCAATCCTTGCAGTTACCCTTTTTTAAAGGAACACTTCTTCTTTAGCTGCCTAGGGGAGTATCGCAGCTTATCAAATTTACAAGTTGCTATCCCAAATAGTAAAAATATTGTGTATTTAGCTCCCCAGGATGCTCGCATCCCAGAAAACTTTTGGTTTGAGAAAAAGGATGATATTGAATGTGTGCTATATTGTGGAAAGCTGCCGAAAAAGGTAAAGGATATATTGCCTAAAGCCTTGGTTTGGAGCGAAGATAACTGCATTTATCCCGAGTATACAACTGAAAAACAGGATGTGGATTCTCCGGCCGTTATCAATCTTTACGGGAAAGGCTTAGAGGCCATTGATGTAATGTGCAGGCTGCGCCAAATGTTTATCGAGGAGGGTTATCAATGTATGGGAATCAGCGATTACCCCTTTTCCTATCTTTATGATTTGGAGTTTGTGCCTGAAGGCGTTTCAACTCAGTCAGCCGCTAGGTACTTAAATGAGCTATACCAACCGGAAGTTATTATTAATAATTATCAAATCCCCGGCCATACGTTTGATGAAAGACCGGATGCTTTTTCTATTTTTCTGCAAGACGGTAAAAGTTATAAAAACACCTTTTTTATTGAAAGTCAAAGCAGCTATATGAAACCCAATGCAGATAAACGTGAAATTGCCCTACTTTATGATAAAATCCTAAAATGTTTTTTATAAATAAATCCCCAAGAATTCATCGTTATAACCCGTATTATAGGTTACCCGGGAATGCACCGTCAATATAGGGGAGGATTGGTTTGGAAATTACTAAATTTATTCTTCTTTTTAGGAGTTAAGATACTATTTTTCTGTTTTTTTAATGGTTATAATTAAAATATAGGAATAAAGTCCTATAACCGCAAACGCTTTTGTTATGGGCCTGAAATGCAAGCTTAATGATTCATACATTGCAATCAATGACCTGAAATTGTAAAATAATAAATAGACGCTTTTCTTATCCGTATTTATTCAAACTTAAGACAAGTGAGGTTCCCTGGGAGAGATGAGGAGGTTTTTAATTCTTGCCGCGCCTTTTATAGTATTACTTGCCGCGTGGGCAGCTGCCTTGCAGGCAGACTCTTTTAACGAGCCTGTCAGGCAGGTT
>JAFADM010000215.1 GCA_023424865.1 Bacillota bacterium
GCCTTTTTGTTTTTAGCATGATGAAATCCCCCTTTGTGTTACACTTTTATTTTGAAACGGACTGCCGTCCGAAATCAACCTAAATTTCATTTTCGTGTATGGGCAAGCAAAGGCATAATGTGAACCGGTATGGGCTTATCCCTTTACGGCGCCAATGGTAAGGCCTCTGGAAAAATACTTCTGGAAGAAGGGAAAAATCATGATCATGGGGCCTGCAGCAACCACCAGCATGGCATAGCGCATACTTTCCGTAGGCATCCGGGTTTGAATCAAATTGCCGACCACGGACATATTCTCCGCTGCCAGGTTGTTGATAAAATCCGCTTCCCTCAAAATCCTTTGCAATAAGTACTGAAGGGTATAAAGCTCCTGATCCCTTATGTAAAGAAGGGAGGTATACCAGTTATTCCAACGGTCAATGACATTAAACAGAGCGATGGTGGCCAAAACCGGCTTGGACAGTGGCAGAATGATTTGGAAAAAGATTCTCAGCTCGCTTGCGCCGTCAATTTTGGCCGATTCCTGGAGAGACTCCGGAAGCCCCTGGAAAAAGGTTCTGAAAACAATAATATAAAAAGCGTTTACCAGAGATGGAAATATGTAAATCCAAACCGTGTTGCCAAGCTTCAGATATTGGGTATTGAGTATATAGCTTGGTATTAAGCCGCCTCCGAAGAGCATGGTGAAAAAGATAATAAAGGTGATAACCCCTTTGTACCGGAAGTTGCTTCTTGAAAGCGGATACGCGCAAAGGGACATGATGATGACCGAGAGTACGGTTCCCACAAGGGCCTGAAAGGCGGTTACAAGATATGAATCCTTTATCTGAACCGGATTTTTAAATATAAGCCTGTAGGCGGTTGTGTCAAATACCTTGGGTATGAGCCTGTAGCCGTATTGGCTTATGGAGTCCTCACTGGACAAGGATATGGCTATGACAAGGATAAAGGGCAGGATAAAGCATAAACAGGCGAGGATAAAAAACACATGTATAAATGGATTTTCCTTATTTTTTCTTGAGCGGGCCATTTTAGAAACCTCCTTAAAAGCTTAAAACAAAGCATTCTCGGGACTGAATTTTTTAACGGTGATATTGGTCGCATAAACAAGCACCAGTCCCACGAAGGACTGAAAAAAGCCCACTGCCGAGCTCATGCCGATATCGCCGGTCCTTAAGCCCCTGAATACATAGGTGTCGATAATATCCGTGGTCGAATAGAGCATGCCCACATCTCTCGGGATATTGTAAAACATACCGAAATCACCGCGAAAGATATTGCCTACCGCAAGAATGTTTAAAACCACAATGAGAGGAATAAGGGAGGGAATGGAAATATTCCAGATTTGCTTCCATCTTCCCGCACCGTCAATTTCCGCCGCTTCATAAAGAGAGCTGTCAATTCCCATAAGCGAGGCGTAATACACAATACTGCCCATCCCTACCCCGTTCCAGATATTCACAACTATAAGTAGGATGGGCCAATATTCCGGCTTGGAGTACCATTGGATCCCTTCAGCACCGAATACTTTCAGAATCTGATTAAAGATGCCGCTGACAGGATTGAGCATGATGTAGGTAATAAACCCGATAACCACCCAGGACAAAAACCGGGGCAGAATGATTACGGTCTGATACACCTTTAAAGCAAGCTTATTCCTGATTTCAAACAGCAGCAGGGCCACAAAGATGGCGGCAATGGTACCCGTAACCATAAAGGCAATGCTGTAGCCTATGGTGTTTCGGGTAATGCGCCAGGCATCCTGGGAGGTAAAGAAAAACTCAAAATTCTTCAAACCGTTCCAGTCACTGCCGAAAATACCCTTCTCATAATTAAAATCCTTGAACGCAATGATAACGCCGAACATGGGCAGATAGTGAAAGATTAAAAAGCACAAGAGGGCGGGAAGTGTTAACAAGAGCAATTCAAAATTTTCCGCAAATCGTTTAAAAAAGCTTTTCTTGACCTTTGTTCCCGCCATAGGCAGGGGAACCCGGAAAGAGCCAGTCGCTTCGGGCACGGATTTTCTCATCATTCCAGCTGCTCCTTATCATGAAGTTATTAAAGCGTAATCCTATAGAACCGTGCTGCATTTATGCCGACGGCCAGAGCCTTCTGTTTGTTATATGACAGTTATTTTTATTTATGGATAATATCAGAAGCCGTGGATAATAAAAACGCTACACATTTATTATAGGTTCGCCTGATAACCCCTTCAAGGACACATATTTAGTTTTTACGCACTAATTCTACCTTTAAAAAACAGGTGGGTATATTATTTCTACTTTGGGACGTTTTTTTAACTTGGAAATGACGAAACAGTATCGCAGACCTGGCGGAAAAGAACCGCCTTTGAAAATCGGAAGCTATTGTCTCACCATAACTTAATGGCGGGATTGGAAGCTATTGTTTAGTTATCACTTAATGGCGGGTATGGAAATTTTAACGGAAGTGCCGCCCTCTCTTGTACCTGTCACCGTTATGCCGTAGGCGGCGCCGAACAGAAGCTTTATCCTTTGATTGACGTTTCTGAGCCCGATATGCTCGCTATCCGGCTCAAATGCCTCCTTAAGCCCGTTGTTCAAGCTGAAGATATCCTCCGGACTCATTCCCACGCCGTCATCCGCGACCTCCAAATGAATCTGAGACTCCAAGAGGCTTCCGTTTATATGAATGGTTCCTCCCTGGCGTTTGGGCTTTATCCCGTGGTACACCGCATTTTCAATAAGGGGCTGAAGACTGAGCTTAATGATTTTATAGTCCAGAAGCTGGTCCTCCACATTCCAGACAAGGGTCACCTTTTCTTCATAGCGCATTTTAATAATTTCAAGATAGCATTGGGCATGCTCAATTTCCCTTGCCATGGGGATGAGGGGGTCGCTGCTGTCCATGCTGAGGCGGAGCAGATTTGAAAGGAGGGACAGCATTTTGGAGACATCGTTTTTTCCTCCATTGAGACGAATAGACTTCCAGTTAATATTTTCCAGAGTATTGTAAAGAAAATGGGGATTTATCTGAGCCTGAAGAGCCGTGGACTGGGCCTTTTTCATCAGGCTCATACGCTTGTCAAGCTCATCCTTTAAATCCTTATTGGAATAAATAAGCCCTAGAATCCGCTCCGTTATGTATTGAATCTCACCCGAGTCGGACTTGTGTTTCCGAACGGAGCTGCCAAACCCTTCTCCCGGATTTTCCACAAAGGACAGAATATTCTGAACCGGCCTGAAGGTTTTTACAGAGAGGATATAGGCAAAGGCGATGCTTGCGGTAAAGCAGATGCCTAAAAGCACAATCATGAAGCCTTTAATGCGATCCAGCCTTGCCTGGTATAGAGTAAAGGGAATAAGGGATACATATCTGCCGTCATGGTAGCCGGATTCCACGGATACGACAATGTACTTTTCATTGCCGATATACCTTACTCCGCTGTAATCCCCTTCCATGGACCCCGTATCCTGGAACCACTCCATGTCACGGACATTGGCGGTAATATTCCTTACGTCCCTGTTGTAAAGAATTGTACCGTCCTTATTGAGGATAAAAATATCCTCAGTCACACTGTTTTCCGTCCTTGTAAGTATCTTTCCCAGCTCCTCAGGGTTTAAATTGATAATGACCGCACCAATTTTACCGTCAACATAGGACAGCCCGGCAGGCTTTACAATGCTTATGTAATAGGGGTACACATCCTTATGCCTTCTGGCCTGAACCCAGGGATCATTGTCCTTTTTTTCAGCATAGGCGTTATACCAGGAGACGTCGTCCACCGTCTGAAAATCTCCACCGCCGGTGTTGGCAATTAAATAATTGTTTTTGTCCGAATAGATGTAAATGGAAGAAATATACCGATATACCAGGGGATAAGTATTGGTCTTTTCCAGAATTTTCTTTTTGATGCTGGTATGAAAAGCCTCCTGGTCATCGGACAGCATAAACACCTGTACGTACGTTTCCTGGGATATGCGGGTTGCCAGCCTCTCCGTATCGCTAAACAGGGTATCCACAATATCCTTTACCCGGTATAGCGAATTGATGCTGGTTTCCGTCACCTGCTGCCTTATAAGGTCATTGGTATTGGCATAGGCCGCCACTGCGATCCCCCCTGCCGGGATGACCATCAATAAGAAAATGAGGAGCAAATTCCTTATAAAAAGGCTGTTGAATTTGTAATTCTGAATGTAATACCAGATATTTCTTCTATTAGCCATCGGAGGAATCCCCCCGCCCTGCCAGACGCATGTAATCCTTCGGGGCGTGTCCGGTATAGAGCTTGAATACCCTTGAAAAATACTTGCTGCTGCTGTAGCCCACCATGTCGCTGATTTCGTAGGTTTTATATTTGCCCTGGCGCACCAGCTGCTTTGCCTTTTCCATCCTCACCCGGGTTAAATAATCGGTAAAGTTCTCTCCTGTTTGCTGCTTAAAGAGGCGGCTGAAATACACTGCGTTTAAAAACACTTCATTGGATACATCCTCCAAAGATATGTCCTTCCGGTAATTTTTCTCAATAAAATCAATGGCGCGGCTCACCGACACCTCCGCCGATTTCTTCCTCTGCCCTGCCGTATATTCAGCCAGGCAGGCCAGCCCTTCCTTCACCAGCTCCTTTATATCCTCAAACTTTTGAAGCAGGGCGATACTCCGTGTATCTGTTTTCTCAAAAACGGTCCTGTCAAACTTAAAGCCCATCTCATGGAATTTATTGAACAGCACTGCAAAAAGGTCGCTTACAAGGCGCTGTACAAAGGTCAGGGGTAAAGCCTCAATCTCCGTCATATAGCTGTCCCCCAGGCTGTCCAGCGCATCATAATCCCCCTCAATAATAACCGATACAAAAAGCTTGTATTTCTGCACCAGCTGCTGATAAAGCTCGGGTTCAAATCCGCTGCCGCCCCTGTCCTCCCCATAGCCGTAATTGATTTTAAAGGGCTCCCGGCGCTTTGAAAGCTCATAGAGGCTTCCGTAATGAGGCTTGTCACCGATGTAAAAATCCAGGCCCAGTATTTTTTTTACGGTTTCGAGAACCTCACCCAGATGCAGGTTTACCTGTGCAGCCATTTGCCCTTTTTCAATGATTTTCGGCGTTACAGCCACAATTTTGAGACAATGGCCTGTAAAAACCGGAAAATAACTGAAGTCCTCTTTTGTAAACCTGAAAAAGTTTCGTATGGCAATAGGAAGCCTGTCCTTACCATGGGCCCATTTCCTGCTTTTTTCCTGCTCCAGGCCGGACATGTCAATTTCCGCAATCATGCAGCCGCTAGTGTGGATATCGATAGCAAGGCCCATGGAGCCAAGCTTCTTTTTCATCTGCTCCTCATTCCCAAGGCAGCCTGCAAGCAGATCGGAGAAAAACTGTTCCTCCAGCATGGGAACAATTTCTTTGTACCGTTTTTGAATTTCCCGCTGTGCGATTTTAGTTGCATTTTCCCTGTCAAGCTTTTCCCTTATTTGAGAAAAAACCTCAATAATGCTATCGATATCCGTAGGCTTTAAAAGATAATGCTCCACATTGAATTCCACTGCCTTTTTGGCATACTCGAACTCCTTGTGTCCGCTTATGATGACCACCTTCACACCCGGCTTGTTTCTGTAAAGATACTCCGCCAATTCAAGCCCTGAAACCTCGGCCATGAGGATATCGGTAAGCACAATATCCACATCGTTTTTCCCGATATAATCAATGGTTTCCTTACCGTCTTCAAAAGAGGCGATTAAATCAAAGCCCAAATCATACCAGTCGATAAGCTCCGCCAATCCCTGCCGGATCTCTTTTTCGTCATCGACAACCACCAATTTGTACATAAGCCATCCACCCCATCACAGCATACGTAAGCATAACGTGATGATTTTATCATAATCCGCCTGCAAAAACCAAGAATGAATACGTGCGAAGGCTTTTGTTGTTTTCGCAAACGTATTAAAGTATAATAATCACGTTAAATAAAACATGCCCTGGTAGGGATCTGCCTTGCTTTATCCACAAATCCCTTCAGAGCCTGATTAAGAAAAGGATGGCAGGAACATGGGAAAACCGCAAAGGTATTACGAGGTTCGGAAAATTGACAATTTAAAGGATCTTATCCGTCAGAGTGCGGATATTTACGGCGACCTTGACGCTTTTCTTGTAAAAAGCCGGGACGGAGCAAAGCTCCGCAATGTGAGCTTCAGACAGTTACAAAATGAAATCGCCGCCCTTGGAACAGCCCTGGTAAGCCTGGGCCTCAAGGATAAAATGATTGCCATAATCAGTGAAAACCGGTACGAATGGTGCCTGTCCTACCTTTCCGTCACCAATGGCACCGGTGTGGTGGTCCCTCTTGACAAGGAGCTGCCCGAAAACGAAATCGGTTCCTTATTGGAACGCAGCGACGCCAGCGCCATATTCTGCTCCAATGACTATGTGGAAACCCTTTTGTCCAAGAAACAGGAGCTAAAATATCTGGAGCATATTATTTCCTTTGATGCGGAAAAAAGCGAAAACGGCGTACTTTCCCTTGCGGATCTTCTGGCCCGGGGCAAAGCCCTGATGGAAAAGGGAGATACCTCCTTCACAAAAGCCGTCATTAACAATGACGCTTTGGGGATGCTCCTATTCACCTCCGGCACCACGGAACAGTCCAAGGGCGTTATGCTGAGTCATACCAATGTGGCATCGGACATCATGTTTGTTTCCAAGCTTATCTATGCCGACAACAACGACCTCATCATGTCCATACTGCCTCTTCATCACACCTATGAGTGCACGGCGGGCTTTTTAACCATGGTTTATCTGGGCGTTACCATCTGCTTTTGCGAAGGCCTCCGCCATATTACAAGAAATCTTCAGGAATACAAGCCAACCATGATGATGAGCGTTCCTTTGATCCTGGAAAATGTTTACACCAAGGTCATAAAAAAGGCCCAGAAGGAGAACCGGTATCCGGCCCTGCGCTTTGGCATTTTCGCCGCAAGCCTTCTTATGAAGCTGAATATCGATATTCGCCACCAGCTTTTCCGCGAGGTTATCGATAATCTGGGAGGAAATCTTCGTCTCATCATTTCCGGTGCGGCCGCCTTAAACCCCAGGGTGTCCCGCTCCTTAAGAGCCATGGGCTTTAACATCATGCAGGGCTATGGACTTACCGAATGCTCTCCCATCGTTTCTGTCAACCGTCTGGACTATTACAGGGACGAATCCGCAGGGCTTCCCTTTTCGGATATTGAGGTTGCCATCGATAGCCCCGGACCTGACGGTATTGGCGAAATTAAAATAAAGGGCGCCATTGTCATGCTGGGTTACTACAAAAATCCCGAGGCAACGGCGGCAGTACTTAAGGACGGATGGTTTTATACCGGCGACAATGGGTATATTGACGCTAAAGGCTTTCTATATATCTCCGGACGCAAAAAAAATGTTATTGTTACGAAAAACGGAAAAAATATCTTTCCGGAGGATGTTGAGCTTTACTTAAATAAAAGCGAATACATAAAGGAATCACTGGTTTACGGTGTTGACAGCGATGATAACGAGGACACTCTGGTTTGCGCCAAGATTGTTCCCAATATGGAGGTCCTGGTTGAAAAATTTGGCCGGGTGCCTGTTCCGGAGGAGCTTTATAAAATTATCAAGCAGGAAGTTTTAAAGGTAAACAAAAAGCTTTCCGCCTATAAAAAGGTCCGGCATTTTGAAATTCGTGAGGGTGAATTTGAAAAAACCACCACCAAGAAAATAAAACGCCAGGTTGAGCTTGTTTCCTTAAAGCGCATCAGCGATATGTTCAAGGTTATCAATAAGAGCGGAAAATAAAGAACCTTGCTGTTAACACTAAAGACAAAAGGAGTTTTATGTTTAAAAGCACATTCCACTCCCACAGTGCCTACGACGATGGCCGGGAGGGACTTGAAGATTATGTTTTATCTGCTGTTTCCAAAAATTTTAGTGCCTTTGGCTTTTCGGGGCACGCTCCCGTCCCCTTCTTCACCGGCTGGAATATGAAGGAAGAGGATCTTCCCCGCTATATGGAAGAAGCGAAGGGGCTGAAGGCCAAGTACGGCGCGCAAATCGATATTTACACGGGCCTTGAAACGGATTTCTATCCCGGCTGCCAGGATTATCGCAATTTCAGCGGCATGAATTACACCATCGGTGCGGTCCATTTCATACACCATCCGGAATCGGGACGCTACCTGGCACTGGATGGCAGCCGACAGGAATTTGAAGAAACCATGGATCTGCTTTACCGGGGAAAAATCCGGAGCCTTGTGGAGGACTATTACGGTTTACTTCGTGAAATGCTTCTAAAGATGCCTCCTGCCATATTGGCCCATATGGATATTATCCGGAAAAACAACGGCGACGGCCGCTATTTTACCGAGGAGGAGCCCTGGTACAGGGAGGCGGTTTTTAATACTCTTGAAATCCTTTCTCTGTCCCAAACCGTTTTGGAGGTCAATACCGGAGGCATGGCCCGGGGCTACACAAAAACGCCCTATCCCAGCCCCTGGATTTTAAAGCAGTGTCTGGAAACGGGTATTCCGATTATGGTTAATTCGGACACCCACCATCCGGACACCGTAGACTATTACTATAACGAAACCTATGAGCTCCTTAAGTTTATAGGCTTTAAATCCCAGCGTGTCCTGTACCGCGGGAAATGGTGCGATGTCCCACTTTAGGAATGTGGAGAGGAATCTTTCATGAAAGTCATTCACCTTATCGGCGGCGGAGATGAAGGCGGCGCCAAAAGCCATGTTCTCCAGCTTATTAAAGAGCTGGGAAAGCATATTGAAGTGACCCTTGTAAGCTACAGAAAGGGGCCCTTTCATGAGGATGCCGTTAAAATGGGCATTGATGCCCGGGTTATTCATTCGGGCAACATTTTCCTCGATTTCAGGCGCACCCTGAAAATTGTCAGAGAAGGCGGCTACACCCTTATTCACTCCCATGGCGCCAAAGCCAATATGATTGCCTCCGTGCTGAAAAAAGCCACCGGTCTGCCGGCGGTAACCACGGTTCACAGCGACTACAAGCTGGACTATATGCACAGTCTCGCCAAGCGCTTTTCCTTCGGCCTTATCAACCGGATAGCCTTAAGGCGCATTGACTATCATGTAAGTGTTTCAAATAATTTCAAAGAAATGCTTATTAAGCGCGGCTTTAATCCCCAGCGCATTTTTTCCGTTTACAATGGCATTGATTTTGAAAATCCCATTCCGCCCTGCACCCGAACCGAGTTCTTCCGTCAGTTCGCCATTCCCTTCCCTGAGGACTGTGTGCTCATGGGAATTCTGGCCAGGCTTCATCCTGTTAAGGATCATGAAACCTTTTTGAGAGCGGCTTCTGTTGCGGCGAAGGCCAACCCGAAGGCCTATTTTCTCATATGCGGGCCGGGAGATGAAATGAAAGCCCAGCTCCAGGCCCTTTCAAGAGAGCTTGGAATTGGGGACAGGGTATGGTTTACGGGTATGGTGCAAAAGCCCTTCGACTATTTTCAGGCTATCGATATTAATGTCCTTACTTCATTAAGTGAAAGCTTTCCCTATGTTATTCTGGAGGGAGCCCGTTTTTCAAGAGCCACGGTAAGCACCCGTGTGGGCGGCCTTGCCGATCTGATTGAAACAGGGGTCAATGGTTACCTGGCCGAGCCCCGGGATTGGAAAACCCTTGGCTCCCATCTTTCCGAGCTTTCCCTCAACAAGGAGCGCCGGGAGGAAATGGGCCGGCTCCTGCACGAAAAAGCGGAAACCTATTTTTCCTTAAAAAGCATGTGTGCAACCCAGCTTTCCATCTACAACCGGATTATCCGGATAGAGAAAAATGTCCGACAGGACGGAAAGTGCTACGATGTAGCCATTCTTGGCTATTACGGCTATAAGAACAGCGGTGACGAGGCTATTTTAAAATCCATTCTGGATGCCTTCAGGGGCATTCATCCGGAGCTTACTTATGTGGTCTTTTCCAAAAATCCCAGAGAGACCATGCGCAATTTCCAGGTGGCTTCCGTAAAGCGCTTCAACATTCTGAAGGTGGCCCGTACACTGAAGCACAGCCGCCTTTTCCTCGCAGGCGGCGGAAGCCTCATACAGGACAATACCTCTACCCGATCCATCCTGTATTATCTGACGGTGCTGCGCATTGCCACCCGTATGAATACCAAAACCATGCTTTTTTCTAATGGTATCGGGCCTATAAAAAGGCCTTTCAACCGGAAGCTTTCAGCCAGGGTCTTAAATGCCCTTAACGCCATAAGCCTCCGGGATCCCATTTCCTTTGAGGAAATCAAGCAGCTTGGCATCAGCTCTCCTCATATTTATGTAACCTCTGATCCCGCCATTCTTCTGGAACCGGCAGAAAACGGCCAGGTTCACCGGCTTTTTGAGGCGGAAGGCCTTCCTGAGGACAAGCCCTTAATTGGCATTTCTATTCGTAAATGGTGGGACTCCGGCTATGTGAACCAAATTGCTGCCATTGCGGATTATTGTTCGGAAAAGCTGGGTGCCTTTCCGGTATTTATCCCCATGCAATTTTCTTCAGATTATGAAATATCCCAGGTTGTGGCCAAGCGCATGAAAAGGCCCTGCCGGGTTATAAGAAACATTTATCCCCCCGAGGTGCTGCTGGGCTTTACAGGGAGGCTGGAGCTTTTGATCGGCATGCGCCTTCACTCCCTTATTTACGCGGCAAGCCAATGTATTCCCATGGCAGGCCTGGTGTATGAGCCCAAGGTGGATGCTTTTCTGGCGGAAATCAATCAGCCTTCCGCAGGAAGTGTGGAATTTCTGGATGTGGGAAGGGTCACCGCCCTTTTAGATGACATATGGCGCAACCGGTCCGAAATTCGGGATAAGCTTGCCCAATCCAAAATCCGTCTAAGCATTATGGCCCGTAAAAACATAGAAACCGCCTACGAAATGCTGGCGGTTCCTGATGCTTCACGGCAGGAAGAGCATTAACCTGCTTTAAACGGTTTTAAACGGCTTCCACACGGATTTTTTCATCTTCATAATACTGTGCCTGGGCGTTCCAGAGCTCACGGTATTTGCCCTCCCTGTCAGCCAAAAGCTCGTCATGGCCTCCTCGCTGGATGAGTCTTCCTTCATGGAATACGGCAATATCATGGCAAAACTTGCAGCTGGATAAGCGGTGGGAGATATATACCGCCGTTTTTCCGTTAATGTACTCGTTGAACTTGGTGTAAACCTCGAATTCCGAAATGGGATCCAAAGCGGCAGTGGGTTCGTCCAGCACAATGAAGGGGGCATTCTTATAGAGGGCCCGTGCCAGTGCGATTTTCTGCGCTTCACCTCCGGAAACCTTAACACCTTCTTCGTCAAAGTTCTTATTCAGGCTGCTTTCAATCCCCTTCGGCATGGTTTTGAGCCGTTCGCCAAAGCCTGCTTCCACAAGGCATTTTTCAGCCTTGTCCCTGTCCACCCCGGTACTGGCTCCAACATTTTGGGAAAGGGGAAGGGAAAACAGCTTAAAGTCCTGAAAAACCACGGAGAACAGCCTCATATACTCCTCATAGTCATACTTCCTGATATTGATGCCGTTAAGGGTGATTTCTCCCTCGGTAGGGTCATACAGACGGCATAAAAGCTTTATCATGGTGGTTTTGCCGCTGCCGTTCATCCCCACAACAGCCAGACGCTGTCCTACTTGAATCTTGAGATCCAGATTTCGGACAGCCCAGGTATCCGACTCGGGGTACTTGAAGGAAACATTGTGAAACTCAATATCAAAATTGCTGTCGGTGCGCTTTTCAGTGGTCAGAGTTCCCCTGTATTTCTCATCGGACAGATCCAGATAACTGTAGAGAAGCTCCAGAAAGGGTGTGTTAATGTAGAATATTCCCAGCATGGTACAGAGGGACGTAAAATGGTTAATAAAGCCCGTAACGGCACCGATGTACTGTATGGCGCTTCCGGGGCCGTACATGCCCGCTAAGGCCCTCAAACCGATTAAAAGATAGACAACCCCGCCTACAAAGGCATTGACAGCACCGGTCGTACCCTTCATACCGCCTTCAAAGCGGAAATAGCGGTACCAACTGGTTTTATCGCTCCAAATCTTCATGATTTCCCGAATCGCCGGCAGCTGATTGTAAATGCGTATATCCTTTCCCGCATTCTCCGCCTTTACATATTCGTAATAATAGTGAAAAAACGAATTGGTTTTTGGGTTATCCTCAAAGACCTTTGCCAGAATCTTAACTTCCTTTGAGCGAAAGTAGAAGGTAACCAGCATGGAAAGGGGCAAAAGAGCCCAAATCAGCATGGCCGCATAGGGTGAGGTTATGAAAGAAGAAGTATAGGCCTTCGAGACATTCAGCATCCCTGCCAGAAGGACACCTGAGGCTATCAGGCCAGCCAGACTCTCAACAAAGCCTGGAAAATGGTAATATAAATTTGTAATACCAAGGCCGTTTCCATTGTTTTTGGCTTCGATATCCGCCAGCTTTTCATTAGTGCTCCCTTTTTCCACATGCTCAAAATCCAGCTGCATGTAGCGCTTTCCAAGAAAGAAATAAAACCGTTCCTGAAAGGTACTTTCGGCAATGCCTATTTTGTAGAAAACCTGTGCGTTGGCTACGGATAAAAGGAAGGAAAGTCCTACCGTTAAACCCACATAGGTCAGGATTCTTCCCAAATCCCTGTCCCCCGAGAGTTCATTGAGTATGCTTGCGGACAGATACAAAACGATCAAGGGCTGTACTGCGGCAATAACAGCCTTCAGGGCGGCAAGGGGCATATAGGCGGGGCTTATTTCATGTATGATGGCAAAACCTCTTTTATTATGGTTCCACAGCTCTTTTAGCTTTTTAAATTTCATTGTCCGCCTCGCCTCCCTCTTCCTTGTAATAGTGGGCTTGAATTTCAAACATGGCGGCGTATTTTCCGTTAAGCGCCATGAGCTCGTCATGGGTTCCCGACTCCACAATGGTGTGATTATCAATAAAAAGTATCCTGTCACAGAACCGGGTGCTGGCAAGGCGATGGGAGATATAAAGGGAGGTTTTGCCCCTGGTCAGCTCGGCATATTTCTGGTAAACCTCATTTTCCGCAATGGGATCCAAAGCAGCCGTAGGCTCATCCAGTATAATAACCGGCGCGTCCTTATAAAGCGCCCGTGCCATGGCCAGCTTTTGCTTTTCTCCGCCGGACAACTCCACTGCATCATCATTGACCATTCTTACAAGCATGGTCTTTTCTTTTTTGGCAAGGCCCTGCACCTTATCATAGAAGCCTGCCATTTTAAGACATTGCTCCACCCTGCCGTTATCCGTCTCTTCCGGCGGAAGCTGGGAAATATTCCCGGCTATATCCGCCGTCAAAAGATGAATATCCTGAAACACGGTGGAAAAGAGGCTGAAATAGTCGTCTCGATTGTACGTCCCCGCATCCTCCCCGGCCAGAAGAATGGTTCCCGAAGTGGGCTTATAAAGCCCGCAAAGAAGCTTTACAAGCGTGGTTTTGCCCGCTCCGTTGGAGCCTACAAGAGCAATCCTCTCACCAGGCTTTATGTGAAGGGTAATTCCCTTCAAGGTAGCCTCCGATGCTTTTGGATAGGTATAACTCACATCAACCAGGGAAATACCGGGAGGCAGCTTGTCCCCCTTTGGAAGAGGCACCCCTTCTCCCGTATTGAATACATCAGGTACGTCTTTGTAGGTTCGGATATCGGACATATCCAGGGATGCCCTGAAAAGCTCGCTGACCTGAAGGATTATACCGGATACCCATCCGGCAAAGGCGCCAATAGCGGCAAAGACAAAAACAAAATCACCCAGGCTGACCTTATTTTGAATGAGGAGGTAAAGGAGGAAAGCATAGGCCCCTCCGTCGCGGATAAGAATAAGTACGCCGTCGGCAAGCTGTGCTCTTCGATGCCGGGCAGCTACCTTTTTCTGTGACTTCTCATAATCTCCCGCCAGATTCTCGAAAAGGCTGCTTACCCAGTCCGCTACGGAGTAAAGCCGAATATCCTTGGATCCGGCTGGGTCCTTGGCGGCGGAATACATGTACATGAGCTTACGATGGAGCTTTGAGCGATCCTCCTTGGTTTTTTCCTCGTACTTTCTGGCCGCCGACAGGAAAAGCCAGTTTATAAGGGCCGAGGCTAAAAGCAAAAGAAGGATGGCGGGATGAATGACGGAAATGACACTGCCGTACAGGATAAAGCCGCCCACATTAATAAGCAGTCTCACCAGAGTACGAGGTATGTTGTGGGCTGGGGTATGATTGGACTGGGTTGCCTGAAGGGCCTTATCCTCAAGGAGCTTCATGTCCGGATGCTCCAAAAGCTCATAATCCCTTACCATGTAGGTATCCATCATTCTAACGGCTGAATCAAAGCTCGCGTATGTCCCCGTGGCCTGTTCACTCACCTCGTCACAATAGCCCTTTAAGAACCGAAGCAATATGAGCACCCCTGCCGCCGAACCGATAACAGTGATAAAGTGGCTCGCTGTCGCCCCATTGGCCAGCTCATCCAGAACAAGCTTGGGCAGAAGCATGGCAAAAAAGGGCTGCATAATACCCGCCACTATACCCAGGCCGCAAATGACAAGAGTGGAACGCCTGTTGCGCCATTGCATCTTAAGAGAATAAAGAATATTGGATCCCAGAGAATATCGGGAACCGGTCTTTGTCATAATTAATCACCTCAACGTAATAAAAAGATTGGACTCTACTCTATCACGAAAAAAGAGGGCTCCCTTTTGTTTTACGTGAAATGTCAAAATTCCTTCGCGAATGGCATAGCCTGCTTACAAAGGCAACAGAATTTCTGTTGTAAAAGCCCCTTCCTCATCCCGGCATTTCATATAGCCTCCATACTTGTTGACAAGCCTGTCTGCGCGAAGCAGCCCAAAGCCGTGATTAGGCCCGGTTTTTGAGCTGATATAGCGTTCTCCCGCTCTTTTAGGCCGTTTTCCGGCCGTATTGGTTATGGAAAGATAGAGCTGCTCGCCCTTTGCGTCGATGTAAACCCGGATAAATCGGGGTTCATCCGGCTTCAAGCCGTCATTGGCTTCAATGGCATTATCAAGAAGGTTTCCGATAATAACGCATAAATCCACTTCCGCCACCGTTAGATTTTGAGGAACGCGGGCACTGGCATCCACGGCAATTTTTTTGCTGGCAGCCAGGGATAGCTTTGAATTGAGTATGGCATCCGCCATAACATTTCCTGTTTTAATGACCGTATCCACCTTGGACAGATCCTCGTCCAGAGAATCCAGGTAAACATCCAGCCTGCTGTCCTGGCCCAGTGCCCGAAGGGCTTTCATGGCCTGGATATGGTTATGGTAGTCATGCCGCCAACCCCGCATCTGGCGGTACATGTTCTGAACCTCCTCGATATGCCTGGCGACAAGATCCTTCTGATAAACGGCAATACGTTTATCCACCAGGGTGTATAAATACCGACGTATAAAAAAAAAGACTCCCGCCAAAGCCAACAGCAGACCTGCAACGGCACCCGTCCAATAGAGACTCTTCATACCGGCCTCCTGACAACGGAGCGGATAAACCCTTCGTTAACCGTATCATACTGAGCTCTGGAAAGAGGAAGCTCCTCCCCGTTATCCAGAATAACGGCCTTGCGTGTGATTCGGCGCACATATTTCATATTGACGATATAGGAGCGGTGGCAGCGTATAAACTCTGCGCTTAAAAGACTCTCCAACTCCCCGAACCTTATCCGGAAATCCTGCGTTT
Organism: Bacillota bacterium; assembly: GCA_023424865.1. Next base: position 15,702 of record JAFADM010000215.1, read on the forward strand.
TATCCTTCATGTGGAGGGTTAAATGGTGGGGAAAGGCTTCCGCATAGCGTATGCTGTCGACTGGGATGCGCTCCTTGATGCCGTTTGCTTGAAGAAGCAGTGTCGGAGCGGCTTTATCCACACGCTTCATTGCTCTGTCCAGTACGGAAAAAAGCTTAACCTCATTTACCGGCTTAACTAAATAGTGGAGGGCCGATACCTCGAAGCCCTCCGCCATAAAATCCGGATAACCGGTAATAAAGACAATCTGCAATGAATCGTTATCCTTGCGTATAACCCTCGCAAGCTCAATACCGTCCATGGCTTTCATCTGAATGTCAAGCAAAAGAAGATCAAAGGCCTTGTCCTCCTCATAGGCAAACAAAAAGGCCTCGGCGCTGGGATAAGCTTCCGCGGAAAGCTTTCTTTCTCCCCCCCACTTGTTAAGAAGCAGAGTCAAATATTCTCTTTGAGCCGGATCATCATCACAAACCGCAATGCGGATAGCCATGTCCTTACACCTCCGGCCTTATCTAGGTGGTTTTTCTTCGCTTAAAGCCGAAATACATCACCAATGCGGCAACGATCCAGAAATACACAACCATGTAAGGAACTTCAAAAACATTTTCCCCGGCGTTATGGAATATCAAGCCCACAAGCCCGGCAAAGCCACCGGCGGCAATCAGGCTGGAATCTCCGTCCCCCGCTCTTTTAACAGCTCTTATGGACCACACCACAAGCACCAGCATCACCACCGCAAAGGCCAGAATCCCCCAGGTGCCCATTTCCACCATGGTTTTGAGCCAATAGCTGTCCATATAAAAGGTATCCGGAAAAAGATCCTTGTGATTCATGGCCACGGCACCACCGAAATGACCAAGTCCCACACCCATCCACCTGTTTTCCAAAAACATCTCCCAGCCTGTGGTATATCGGAGAATGCGCCCTCCGGTACTGCTGCTTTGAGCATACGCAGGAGAAAGAAGGTACTCGATGCGGCTGGCAACGGTAGGTATGAATAAAGCACCTCTGACTCCTACTGCTACCAGCAGAAGCCACCTTGGGTTAACAATGAGGCAGAAAAGAATAGCTGCCACACCCATGCTCAACCAGGCCATACGGGATTGGGTCAGAATGAGGCACAGCCCCATAACACCGGTAAGTCCCGTCAAAAACAGCTTTTCAATATATCGGCGGTTTTTCTGCAGCGCCATGGCAAAGCACAGCGGAGCAAGAAGCACCATAATTCCGGCAAGTATATTGGGGCTTCCAACAATGGAAAACACTCTGGGACCGGTTGAAGCTTCAGCCTGATCCGTCCAACCCACCGGAGTTTCGACCTTCAGTACAAACTGAAGGAGGCCATGAAAGGCTAGAACACTTCCTGTTGCTACAAGAAGATTCATAATGCGGTATGCTGCTTTATCCTCATCAATAAAGGCAGTAAAGACAAAGTACCACAGAACATACTGAATGACCACACGGAGGCCTTCAAAGGCCACATCCCTGTAAGGTGAGTTTAAGTAAAACAAAACGAAGGTCACCGTAATGAGCAGGAGAAGCGGTGCTCCCATAGGTGTCGCACCTAAAGGTGCATCTTTTTTGGCAAAAAACCACCGCATGAATACAAAGCCCAGACACACAACCAATAAGGCCTCGTCCCAATAGCTGAAAAGAGGGAAACTACCCAGGTAGTCCCTTCCCAGCTCATCTACAAATACATAGAGAACGGCTAAGGGAATAAGCCATTGGGCAATTAGAGGCAGGCTGAAGGAATTGAGCAGGGTTCTGCCAAAAAAGCCGTTGGAAGCAACTGTACTTATGCGTTCACGCAGGCTGCGGCTCTTTTCGTTAAGTCGTTGAAACACTCTGTAAAGAAAGGAATTTTCCTTAACAAAATCCCGATCGGTAAACCGATGCCAGAGTGTAAAAATGCCGCTGCTTTCGATAATCCTTCCAATGACTTCTACAAAACGTCCCGTTAAGCTGTTGCGCCATAAAGAAAGGAGAAACATGTAAAACCGGAAGAGAAGACTGCTTTTCAGCCATACTTCCACCTTGTCCATAACAGCCTCCTCTCCTACTTCGCGTAGAGATCCAGGATAACCGTGCTGGTTCCGGCTGCAAAGGCGTAAATGGTTTTAACGGGAACATTACCGCCTACGCATACGGCATAGGGGCCAATTTTAACAGAGTCCTCACTGGCCTTGTTTTCTATCTCCAGTTCCACGTAGACATCCTTAAGATTGGGATCCACCGTGCTTACAAGGCTTCCGTCAGCGGTCTGAATAGTAACTACCGCCGGCTCTTCCCTGACGTTTATAATTTTTGCATTTACAAATTTGTAATTTCCGTCATAATAAATCCGGCTGTCTTTTAAAAGAGCCTCCGAAAACGTATCCGGCATACCAAAGCATTTAACGGTAGCAACATAGGTTTTCGTTTCTTCCTGCATACCTGCCTGCTGCCTGGTTTGTACAACCTTGTAGCCAACACCGGCCACAACGACTAACAATGCAAGAACTACAATGAGATCAAACAGGTTTATTTTCCCGAATAAACGTCCCTTTTCATCAATTACCTTCATAACTTACGCTTCATTCCTTTCCCGGGGGTAATATTATTGTGACACCCCATCCAAAAGCTTTGCCAATTCCTGTGTCAGAGCCTTTCTGTTGTAACGGCCGATTTCATTATAATCGGGTGAAAGGGTAAGGGTTTGGTTTTGCCAATCCGAATACAGCTTTTCAAGGGCGCCTTCAATAGCTTTTTCATCAGCCCAGTCACAGACAAGGCCGGTACGGGTACTCCTCAAAATGCCTGCCGCAGCACCCTTTTCGGGAATAACGGCAAGTATGGGTCTATTGGTTTGAATGTACTCAAAGATTTTACCCGTATAAAAGGCTTCCGAACCGGGTCCGCCACCTTCAATAAGTAAAAGAACATCCGAGCCCATCATTCTTTTCAGGCACTCGTCGTGGGGCATATAGGAAACAGCTTCCACACTTCCCACCAGGTCGTTTTGTGCAACCAGCCGCTCCATGACATCCTGTTTAAAGCTTCCTATAAAGCTTACCCTTATTGTATCCCTGTTTATCCTGCCATCCCTGACGAGATTGCCCAGAGCCTTCAAAAAAAGATCCGGCTTGCGCCTTTCATACAGGGCTCCCGTGTAGGTAATACGGAATTTGCCGTCCGATCTGGGCTCCATTGTGATTTTCTCAAAATCCTCCGGATCAAAGCCGTTTGGAATGACGGTCATCCGGGTTTCCAGATTCAAATTCGGGTGAAGCCTGACGAAATTGGCCTTCATGATGGGAGTGTTGGCAATAAGGTGGTCTGCCTTTTCCAGAATCAGACGCTCCATCCGCCTTTCCTTTTCCATACGGTAAGCCGGATGAGGTTTGTCCAGAAGATAGGGATTGTTTGTCCATTCATCCCTGAAATCCGCTATCCATGGAAGCTCTGGGTGTTTTTCCTTTACCTTGAGCCCCAACAGATGATCACTATAGGGGTAAGAGGTGGTATATAGGGCCTTGATATCGCCCTTTTCCAGCCTTGAGAGGGCAAGCCTTAAAGCCCCCTTCATCCACAATACCTCGCCGTCAGGAATAAGGAGCTTCCAGGCAACAAACTTGCCCGGCTTGGCCATGAGAGACGGCAGAACCGTTAAATCCCGGGCAGAAGCCCGCAAAATTTCAGTTTGCGGAGGGATTTCCTTCACAAGGGACTCATCCCTGAGGGTCATCTTCCCCGTATCGCGAGTGAGAACTACCGGCTGCCAGCCCATGGAGGGCAGGTATTTGGCAAACTTCACACTTCGCTGAACACCGGAGCCGCCTACCGGGGGAAACTGATAGGCTGCCATCAGAACCTTTTTCACGCCCTGTTCCTTCCCCAGCCCAGAAGATGGTAGGAAAGACCCGCCGCTTCAATAGCCGCTGCATTCCAGAAATTCCGGGTATCCAGCACCTGGGGCTGTGCCATGTTTTCTTTAATCCGGTTGAAATCAAGGTCTTTAAATTCCTTGTGGTTTACGCCCAGTACCAAAAGGTGGCAGCCTTTTGCCGCATCCTCCGGGGATAGGCTTCTGGAACCCTCAAAATCCACATGCTTGTCCGAAACAATGACTTCAAAATCCCCCTGATCCTTAAGAAGATGGACGATCTCAACCACAGGGCTTTCCCTCATATCATCCACATCGGGCTTGTAGGTTACTCCCAGAAGGGCAATACGCTTTTTCCCTTCCACACCGGCTGTCAGGGTTTTTATTTTGTCTACCACATAATGGGGCATGCTGTCGTTGACATTGCGGGATAAATGTATAATCTGTGCAGTCTGGGGCTGCTTTTCAACAATAAACCAGGGATCCACGGCAATACAGTGTCCGCCAACGCCGGGACCGGGCTGATGCAGCTTTACTCTTGGGTGCTTATTGGCAAATTCAATGACCTGCCAGGCATTTACACCCATTTTCTCGCAGAGCTTGGCAAGCTCATTGGCAAGGGCAATATTAACATCTCTGAAAGTGTTTTCCATTAGCTTGCACATTTCAGCAGTTGTCGCGTCCGCAATATAAATATCGCCTTTGACAAAGCTCTTATAAAGATCTCTCACCCGCTCCGAGGCTTCAGGTGTAACCCCACCGACAACACGGTTGTTCTCACGAAGTTCCTGTATAATTTTCCCCGGAAGCACACGCTCGGGGCAGTAAGCAACATAAAGATCCTCCTGGGCATCCAGGCCTGCTTCCTTTAAAATACCGCACATGAAATCCCGGGTAGTTCCGGGAGGCGAGGTGGATTCCAATATAACCGTATCACCCTTTTTAATATAAGGAAGAAGACAGCGAATACCGCTTTCCACATAGGTAAGATCTGCTGAATGATCCTTATTGATAGGTGTTGGAACGCATATTACAAACACATCCGCGGTTTCCGGACTAACAGAAGCTCTCAGAGCACCCTTTTTTACCACGGAAGCAACAAGCTCCAAAAGCCCCGGTTCCTCAATAATAATTTCGCCTTTATTTAAGGCATCTATCACACGGGGATTTACATCCACCCCAACTACCTCGTGGCCGCTGTCTGCAAACATGGCTGCGGTCGGAAGGCCAATATATCCCAATCCGATAATGCAAAGCTTCATGTCAAATATCTCCCAAAACCTGTTTCATCATTCGTCATAAAGGACGTTCTATGTATAGGATTATCAAAAATTATTTTTCGATTCTCAAAAATAACTATAAACAGAATCTTTAACAGTGTCAATGCTTTTCAAATGATCAGGGTTTTAGTATAATCAATTCGACATGGTTCATAATTACATTGAATAATAAGGGATGGTATTTCCAAATGTCAGCAAAAAATGAGCTTCACGGTGTGTTAATAGACAATGTTTCAATGGATGAAGCTGTCGAACGGGTTCTTACCATGCTGGACGGCGACAGAACATGCAAGATCTACACTCCTAATTCCGAAATCTTAATGCAGGCAACCCGAAATTCGGAGCTCAAAAACATTCTTAATGAGGCGGATCTCCTGATTCCCGACGGCGCAGGCGTTATTCTGGCCTCGAAAATTCTGGGAAAATCCCTTAAGCAAAAAGTATCCGGTATCGATCTGGTTCGCCGACTTCTTATGAACACAGATAAGCGTCCCACCAGCTTTTTTATTTTCGGAAGCAAACCGGGTGTGGCCGAGCAGGCCAGTATCAACCTGCTTACCGAATTTCCCCGGGTAAATATTCTTGGCTTTCGTAACGGTTATTTTAAAAATGAAGATATCCCCGATATTTTGAAGCAGATAAATCATTATAAGCCCGAGGTGGTGCTGGTAGGTTTGGGCGCGCCCAAGCAGGAGGAATTTATCCACCGTTACGCTTCCCAAATAAATTGCAAAGCTCTTATCGGTGTCGGCGGCGCCATTGATGTTTTTGCAGGAGAGGTGAGCCTGGCGCCGGAGTTTATAAGGCGGGCAGGCTTTGAATGGCTGTTCAGGCTCATTAAGGAACCCTTTCGCTATAAGAGAATGATGGATTTACCGCGCTTTATGTGGCTCAGCCTCAAGGTCCGCTTATTTAAAAAAAAGGCGCCTGAAATTGAGTAATTCTCATATAAAACATCTAAAACATCTTCTGTTCTCGTTCAAAGGGACAGATTGTGAACCGGGGTTTATATGTACAAGGCGGGCAGGGCAAGCTGTCCGCTTTGTGCTGTTTAAGCGATGTTTTCCTGCTGTGTCTGTGTATCCTCCACCTTTTCTGTGGCGAACTGCTGAATAACCTGAAAATACGCTGTACAATGGATGCGGTTTCTTCATCGGGGACGATACCTTTGCGGACGGTTTCGTCCTTCCGATAACCGTAGGGAGGTCTCCTGCTCTCTGGGGCCAATGCCACGCTCGTTCAGTCCGCCGTGGAGGATGGGCAAGCCGCTTCCGCTGCCGTATCAGGAGCGTGTTACACGGCATAATTTGTACTGCATTGCTTTGTCTGGCGATTATTTGGGATACACAGCCTGGATGTTGAGACCGGAAAGCGGGTGTTTCAGTTGGGGATACAGGAAAGTAATTGCATATGCAGATATAGCAACGGTGGGAATCCATTCGGTATGTAGCAGGGTAGATTCCCACCGTTTGTTTTCAATGTTATTCTATACTGATAACCATTTCATTCATGTACGCCTCAATGAAGGTTTTTCGGCAGCCGGAGTGTGTTCTGATAGCAAAATCGCTATCTCCAAACATGTCAGAAAATAATTTCAATTGACATATGCAACTTTTTCCATTATTATTACAGACAGACAGTCTGTTTGTATAGGAGAAGTTTCAATGCGTAAAAAACCTGAAGAGCGAAAAAATGAAATACTGGACGTCGCTGATCAGCTATTCACACAAAAGGGCTACGACAATACCAGCACGAACGATATTCTTGAAATGGCGGGAATTGCACGCGGTGCCTTGTATCACCATTTCAAGTCAAAAGAAGAGGTTATGGACTCGCTCATAGAGCGGTACAGCAATCAGGTTTTGGAGGCTGCGAAAGCAGTGGCCGCCGACCGGAGCATTCCTGTGAAGGAACGTGTCATGCAAACCATTATGGCGCTGAACATGCAGCGTGCCGGTGGGGCGGAAATTATCCGTCAGGCGCATCGGCCGCAAAACGCGCTGATGCACGAGAAACTGCAAAGCGCCATGATAAACGGCCTTACGCCGATACTCACCGAGATTATCCGTGAGGGAATCGGACAGGGCGTCTTCCATACGGCTTATCCCTATGAGTGCATGGAAATGATGGTGATCTACATCAACACGGTTTTTGACCGAGACCTTCCGGCACTTACCGACGAGGAAAAGGCCGCGAGGCTCCATGCGCTATTAGCCAACATGGAGAAGCTGCTTGGGGCTGAGCCGGGCAGTCTGATGGATTTGTCGGAGGTATTTGGCCGTCAAATCGCCGCCAACGAACCGCAAGGTGAGGTGTAGTGTTGTATTATAAAATCATAAAAAACGATATCCGCAAAAGTAAGCTGATTACCGTGATTACCATGCTGTTTGTTGTGACTGCCGCCATGCTGGTATCCCTTGCGGCGATTTTACTGGTCAGCCTGTCCGGTTCGGTTGATACCTTGATGAATCAGGCGAAAACGCCGCATTACATGCAAATGCACGCCGGTGAACTTGATCGGGAGCGCCTCGCTTCCTTTGCGGAGCAGAATAAAAATGTGGAGCAGCTGCAGGTCGTTGAATTTCTCGGAATAGACGGGTCTGAGATGCTATTTAACGGGCAGCCGCTTACCAATAGCGTCATGGACAACGGCTTTTGCACTCAAAACACTTCGTTTGACTATCTGCTGGACTTGGAAGGGAATGTGATCGAGGTCTCTGACGGGGAGGTATATATCCCCGTCTTCTATTGGAAGGATGGCATCGCAGACGTCGGCGACACGCTGACTGTACACGGCATGAGGTTTACTGTGGCCGGTTTACTGCGGGATTCCCAGATGAACTCATCACTTGCCATGTCAAAACGATGCCTGATCAGCGAAAACGATTATGCGGCTCTGAGAGAATACGGCGATGTGGAATACCTCATAGAGATTCGGGCAAAGGATACCGTCGCCTTGGGCGCGCTGGAAGCGGACTATGTTGCCGCCGGTCTGGAATCCAACGGCCCGATGGTTACCTACGCCAATTTCAAGGCCATGAATGGTCTGACTGACGGCTTGATGGCCGGCATTATTCTGCTTGTGGCCGTGATTGTGGTTGTCATCGCTCTTTTGTGTATCCGCTTTACGCTGTTGGCCAAGATAGAAGACGATTACCGGGAAATCGGCGTTATGAAGGCAATCGGGCTTCGGGTTTCCGATATTAAGAAGCTGTATCTCTCAAAACACCTCGCGCTTTCCGGTGTGGGATGCATACTTGGCTATGCGCTATCCTTTCTCTTTCGGGACAAACTCACTGAGAACATCAGGCTGTTTATGGGTGAAAGCAGCACGGGATCGCTTGCGCCATTTTTCGGCGCGCTTGGCGTCCTGCTGATATTTCTCACCATCGTTGCCTATTTAAACGGCGTATTAGGACAATTCCGGACAATTCCGGCAACAGAAGCCCTGCGCTTTGGTACGGCTCAGGAAAAGCGCGGCGGCGCTACATATTTTCGGCTGAGCGCTGTCCGGTTTTTAAACACAAACGTTTTTCTCGGCGTTAAAGATGTGCTGACCCGAAAAAAACTGTATATCACGATGCTTGCGGTACTGGCAGCCTGCTCCTTCATCATTCTGGTACCACAAAATATTTCCAATACGATCTCCGGCAAAAGCTTTATGACGTATATGGGCATAGGCAACTGCGATTTCAGATTTGATATACAGCAGACAGACAATATCCCAGCGGCAACGGCTGAGATCGTTGAGGCGGTCAGCCAAAACCCGGCGATTGCTCAATACTCCGTCCTAACCAGCAGGATGTACACCGTCCTGACGGAGACCGGAACGGAGGAACGGCTAAAGGTTGAGCTGGGGGAGCATGACGTGTTTCCCATATCCTGCTCCGAAGGCAGGCTGTCGAAATCAGAAAATGAAATAAGCCTTTCAGCATTAAGCGCCGACGCCCTGGGGAAACATGTGGGAGACTCCCTTACACTGGAATCGGCGGGTGGTCATCGGGTTCTCACAGTCAGCGGTATTTATTCCGACTTTACCAATGGCGGAATAACCGCAAAAGCGGTTTTCGACGATGATTCCGCTGAAATCATGTGGAGCATTGTCAACGTCAAGCTCTCAGATTCTTTCGTGATTGACCAAGTGGTTTCGGACTATGCCACGCAATATCCCAATGTAAAGATCACAAGCGTTAATGACTTTATGGATCAGATGTATGGGGCAACCATCCGTTCTGTGGAGCTGGCGTCGCGCGTTGCGCTTGCGGCGGCACTCTTCATTATATTTTTGGTCACGCTGCTGTTCATGAAAATGCTGATCGTAAAGGATCGCTATGTTATTGCGGTAATGAAGGCCTCCGGCTTCTCCAAACGGGATTTAGCGGTGCAGTATGCGGCGCGTGCCATCACGGTGCTTCTCGTCAGCATCCTATTGGGCGTTATTTTGGCCAACACCTTGGGCGGGGCGCTTGCCGGCATGGCGACATCTTCCTTTGGCGTCACAAGCCTGGGGCTGCAAATTAATCCTGTCTCGGCTTACCTTCTCTGTCCCCTCATGATGACCGTCGCGACATTGCTCGCCACCATGCTCGGCACCGCCGATATCGGGCGCGTCGCCATATCGGAAAATATAAAGGAGTAGTCTATGAACACAATCTTATCAGGAAAATCCATTATAAAAGCTTATGGCGAGGGTACAGAAAAACGCCGTGTGCTTGACGGCGTTTCCGTTGAAATCGAAGAGGGTGAGTTCGTTTCGGTGATGGGCCCCTCCGGCTGCGGAAAATCTACACTGCTGTTTGCATTAAGCGGTATGGACGAAGTGGACAGCGGTGAGGTGCGCTGCTCCGGCAAAGCTTTGTCGGAAATGGGAGAAAACGAGCTCGCCGACCTTCGCAGAACGCAGATGGGCTTTGTATTCCAGCAGCCAACCCTGCTGAAAAACTTGAATATCCTGGACAACATCATTCTGCCCGCAATGCGGGGCAATGAGAAAAGCAGGTCGAAAATCACCCAAAAGGCACGCGGCTTAATGCAAAAAACCGGAATCGGCGAGCTGGAGCAGCGGGACATTACGCAGGTTTCCGGCGGTCAGCTCCAGCGCGCGGGAATCTGCCGGGCGCTGATGAGCAGCCCGAAGATTATTTTTGGCGACGAGCCTACCGGGGCGTTAAACTCCAGCTCCGCACAGGAAATCATGAACATTCTTACCGAGATCAACAAGGAAGGTACGGCCATTCTTTTGGTAACGCACGACGCTAAGGTCGCCGCGCGATCCGAACGCGTGCTGTTTATGAGCGACGGCAGGATCATGAGTGAATTGCAGCTGGCAAAGTCATCAGGCAATGATATTGATTTCAGGTGTCAAAAGGTTACGGCTGCAATGCGGGAAATCGGGATTTGAGTTGTGCAATAATTGCAGCCCTGGAAGTTATTCTTATATGGGCATCGTTTTTATTCAATGCTATCCATACTGAATTGATATAGACATTCGGGTTCTGCACAATCAATACGCAAGCCTCCGGCTGAATTAGAATGTCGGTTTACAGATTCAAAGAGAAAGTGCCCAAAAAGCTTGATTTTCGGAGTTTTATAAGCAGAATCGGAACCAAGGTTTAGTAAAAGATTAGGGGGGCTTAAAGCCCCCCATTTTTATCCCTCTCTTTTAATCCAAACCAGCATCTCTCCTGGCTTCCTGTTGCCCCAGAAGTAATAGGGTACGGCTTTCAGCTCAACCGGTTCTTTTTCCGGAAGGGTCCCGTCAAGGCTTTTGTAGAGCTTTCCATCCCAGCCAGCCAAAGGCGTTCGGTAACCGGAGGCCTTCAGAACAGGCATTCCCTCCAAAAGCGCCTCGTCATAAACCGTTTCAACGGGGCTTTGATCCGGAAGTGACAGGGATGTAAGCACTCCGCCGTTGTCGGCTTCTTCAAAGCAGTAAACCACAGGTCCTCTTTTAAGGCTTGTTTTTCCGGCGTTATCACGGACCAGAGGATTGGCAATAATCCGTTCTACAGGCATGGGAAGCAAGAGCTCAACCCGGTCACCCTCCTGCCAGGTTCTGTCCAGTCTGAGATAACCCTTTTCAACCTTATTTGTAAGGGAATAGAACTGCCCGTTTACAGTTACCTGGGGCTCACGGCACCAGGAAGGTATTCTGAGGAAGAGAGCGAATGCCTGTTCCTCCCGGGGTGAAAGGGTTATTGTTACCGTTTCTTCCACAGGGTATCGGGTTTCCACCTTCACACCCACCGGCTTTCCGTCCACCATGGCCTGGGTATGGCTGCCCATATATAAGTGGATGTAAAACGACTTATCCCCGGTTGCGAACAAATAGCCCCCAAGGGATGCGAACAGGCGGGCCAGGTTGGGCGGGCAGCAGGCGCAGCCGAACCATTTTTGCCTTACAGGGCGGACATGGCGGCGGTCAGGGTTTTTTTCACTGGCTTCGGGCCAAACCTCCAGGGGATTGACATAAAAGAAGTGTTTTCCGTCCCTGGACATGGCGGCGGGCAGAATATTGTATAAGGCGGTCTCCATAATGTCGCCGTATTGGCCGTCAACATCGGCATTCAGCATGCGCTGGGCGAAAAACACCAGACCCACTGTGGCACAGGTTTCCGCGTAAACAGTGGCAGCGGGAAGGTCATAATCCATGGTAAAGGCCTCGCCGCCATGGGTTGAGCCAATACCTCCCGTAATATACATCTGACGTTCCACCGTGCTTTTCCAAAGCTCGCGGCACGCGTCAAAAAGCTCCTTGTCGCCGTTTTCCAGCGCGGCATCCGCCATGGCGGTATAAAGGTACATGGCCCGAACGGAGTGGCCTACCGCTACTTTCTGCTTCCTTACCGGCACATGCGCCTGACCGTATTCCCTGTTTTTTCCCGGCGGCGGGCAAAGGGTCTTTGACCAATGAGAGAGATGCCCCCTCCTCTCCCACTCCTCATCAAAGAAGTAGGGATCCTGTCCTCTCTCGTCAATAAAGAACATGGCCAGCTTCTTGTATTTTTCATTTCCTGTAGCCCGGTAAAGCTTAAGCAGGGCAAGCTCCACCTCCTCATGGCCGTCATAGCCCTTAAGCTTGCCCGGCTCATGCCCGAATACGGTGTCGATATAATCGGCAAAACGGCACATGACATCAAGCAGCGCCTTTTTGCCCGTCGCTTCATAATAGGCTACGGCAGCCTCCATTATATGCCCGGCGCAATAAAGCTCATGGCATTCAAAAAGGTTTGTCCAGCGCTTGTCAGGTTCCTTTACGGTAAAATACGTATTCAAATAACCGTCCTTTTGCTGAGCTTTTTCAATAATTGCCACCATCTTATCAATTTCATTTTCCAGCTCCGGATCTCTTTTGAGACTCAAGGTGTAGGCGGCGGCTTCTATCCATTTAGCCAGATCACTGTCCTGAAAAACAAGACCTCCATACTCCCCCTGTGCTTCTCCCGCGGCAATTTTGAAATTGCTGACGGCAAAGCTGGGCTCCGCATCCGGCACTCTGTCGTTTAAAGCTTCCCACTGGTAAGGTACAACTACCTCGCGAATAAGACTCTGATAAGCCGACCAAAAGGAATCATTAATGGCAACCTCGCTGAATCTGACGGGCTTTTGCTTTTTACTGAGCATATGACAGCCTCCTTGCTTCTAGTTTTATAGCAGTTTGTAAGCAAAGGTGGAATAAAATACTCACCTTTGAAGTTTCCCTAAAGACTGAATCTTTGCTACACTATAAGTATGACAGGCGTTTTATTTTCTGTCGGTAGCGTAGATTAACATAAGGTGGAGTATATTGACTTTATGCATTATTTAAAAGCAGGACTGGAAGCCCCCCTTACCTATCTGTCCTCAGGCTTCTTTACAGCCGACACGGAATGGACTCATTCCATGCGTATCATTGACAGTTATGAGATTATCTGGGTAGTAAAAGGACCGGTCCATATTGAACAGAATAATTGCCGCCATACCCTGAGTGACGGAGATGTGCTTTTACTTTTTCCAGGACTGGTTCACAGTGGCTTTGCCTCCTCAAAAAAGGGTACCGCCTTCTATTGGGTTCATTTCCTAAGCCCTTCTCAGGAGGAAATGCTTCCCTCTGAAGAGGCGCTGAGAATTCTTGAGCTTGTCCGAAACAATCCCTATTACAATGGCCTGGACAAATGCCTGCTTCTGCCGGAGGTACTCCGCACACCGTCATTGGATAGGCTGGCAGTGCTTTTCCGCCAGCTTCTCCACTTGTCCCAGTCCGGTTACTACACAGGCTATTCCGTGCATTACGCCCTTACCGGACTATTAATCGAGCTGTCCCAGCAGCATTTGGCAGGCGCAATTCAAGCATCTGCCGGTGACAGGCTTCAGAATATTCTGGAATGGCTTCGTATTCATGACAGCAGTAACATTTCATTGAAGGATGTTGCCCATGCCTTCAATTACACGCGAGAATACCTGGCACGTTACTTCAAAAAGCGCATGGGCATGACTATTACGGAATACCTCCTTCGCATGAAGCTGGCCAAGGCCAGGGATTTGCTTTGCCGCACAGATAAAAGCATAAGAGAAATTGCTCAGGAGCTGGGCTTTCCCGATGAAAAGTACTTCATGCGCCTCTTCAAGCGGTACGAGCATACTACTGCAAGTCATTTTCGCGATGCCTACCGCAGAACCCATCTTAATAATAGCTAAAGCGGGCTGTGCCCCACCCCAATGGATACGAAGAAACCCTGGAATAACTTGTTTTTTGATAGTTATGGGCTATAAAGCACTAAAAACGCATTAAAGCAAATTATCGTAGTGTTGAAGCAAGGACCGCACGTAGCTTCTGGGATTCACATCCTCTAAAACGGTTTCCACAGGCGCCAACCTGTCCGGACACAGTGTCTTTAACTTAAGGGACTGCTCCTTGTTACGGGTAATAATCGCTCCAGCCCGGGCAAGAGCTTTTTTTTCAAACTCCCTGAAATACAGGGCAGCCTGACCTTGAGGCTTAAGAGAGCCGCTTACGAGCCTTTCTTCACTAAAGGAACCATGATGTGTCAAAATAATGGGGATAGCCATACCCAGCTTTTCAAGAACGGAAGACACACTCCTTACACTTAAGATGTCCTGGCAGTGGATAACGCTTATAAAGCCCCCCTCTAAAAGCTTTTCCAGCTTAACCTCCAGCTGGTGCATAATGGAGTAAACCAAAACATAAAAGGCCATATCCGAATCATCTATGAGAAGAGCGTCTTTATCATCCAGACCGAAACAGGCCATAACATCCGTCATACCAAACAGCTCTCCCCCATCAGAGGTATAGAATGCCTTTCTCACAGGAATGTGATTATCCCTCAAGCCTGTCTCCAGAAGTCGAATATGCCTGCCTTTAGAAGACTCACCAAACCTTTGGCCTTCATCATCTGAGCAAACCAGCAAGATACGATGGTTGGCATAGTCTCTAATTCCAGCACCGGACATTTTATTAAGCCACAGGCAGGCTTCTTCCAGAAACAGCCGGTTAAGCCATTCCTGGCCGGCCGGTACATTTTGGGCATGGTTGAGAAAGTACTCGCTCATGAGTCGGTAATAATGCATTTCCTTAATAATAAAATCGCCTGTTACATTCATTTGAAGTATGTACTTCCTGAAAAGCAGATCCACACATTTGATCATTCCAAGGGTTTCCCGGAACTGATCCTCCTCTTCATCATGCAGGGCCTCCTCCTCATCGGATAGGGTTACCATGCCGTAAAGGGGGATAGGAATATGCTCAAAGGGAGCGGACAAAAGATTGTCCGCATAAAAAGGGATGTTCTCCTCCAGCGCGTTTAAAAGGATGGTTTCCGTGTAATCCGCCCGCCAAAAGGCTTTATCCGGGATTATGGAGGAAAAGGAGGCGATCATAAGAAAAATGAGCTCCAGAGGGTCTCCCAAACTTCGCAGGCCCGTGATGCTAAGCAGCTCCCCCTTTTCGTCCGTTTCATAAAAGTCCGTGTATACGAATTTAAGGGAAAAGTCCTTGTTCATGGCATCCACACACAGATCTACATAATCCTTATCTATCCTGTCTGTCCAGTCCACCCGGGTTACAAATTTGCCTCCAGCAGCCTTGTAACCGGCCTTCAATGCTTCGTTAAGACCTGCCCGCTTTCTTTTAATATAGCGTATACGGGTATCGCTAAAGCCTTTGACTATGGTGGGAGTCCTGTCGGTGGAGCCGTCATCCACTATAATAAGCTCCAGCCTGTCATAGGTTTGGGATAAAACGCAGGAAATAGATTCAGAAATAAGCTTTTCTCCGTTGGCAACCGCCATAACCACACTTACCAGGGGCCTTTCCTTGGAAATCTCCGAAAGTCGGGTTAATAGCTCCTTAACAGATGGTAAAAGGCTTCCCTCATCGTACCGGTCAAGTGCAAAGCGCCTGTAGCGCCTGGAATCATAGGGTCCGTTAAAAAGGGCCCCTCCCTCCTCCGGCGTGTAGAACAGCAAGTCTTCAGGAAAATAGTTATCTGCTCCCAGGCTGTGATGGATGATGGGCTTAATACCTTTTGCCATGGCCATAATAACTCCTTCATCCTGAAGCTGAAGCCTTCCGGCGCATAGATAAAAGCTCTTATCCTCCAGCCATCGGTCAAGCCAAAGCTGTTCATCCCCCGGCTTACCGCCCTTATTTCTTTTTTCCAGAAACACATGGCCCGATAAGCCCAGCCCTTCAGTCAGGTGCTGAAAATAAAGCACATCCTGCACATCCTGAAAGAGGACTGCAAGATGAAAGCTAAGCTCCCGGTTTTTCTGGTACATCGCTTTAAAGGCGTGAAGTATAAGAAACGAACCGTTGTGTGAACTAAGCTCACCATAAAAGGCTACCTTGTGGCCCGGCCCTCTTACCTTGAAACCAAACTTTTTGAGTTGAAGTCCAAGGGGAAGTATAACCGTTTTGTGCAGGGGTATTCCAAATTTTCCAACAGAATAATTGCGGATGTGCTCTGCCGTGAATATTACACGATCAATGTTTTCCCATGATACAGAGGAAGGAATCTCGGTAAAGGCCTCGCTTCCCATAAGCCTTATAATGACGGGCTTTTCCAGTGCCGCCCTGCAACGGCTGCCATAGACGGAAAGCTCGTCACAGCACTCGAACCAGACTATGTTGGCCCACTCCATTCCTTCGTCAATCTGACTTTCCCGTTCCACAACAATTTGCCTGACCTCATAATCCGAAGCCAGAGCCTCCTTCAGCCCTCCTAAACAGTCCTCAAAACCCGATTTTACAAAGAAAGCCAGTTTACGGTTTTCATCAGCCGCCATGCACTGAATCCTTTCAAGCCCGAAGGCTGTGAGATTCATTCTCATTCAATATATGTCGGAGTGGGCGGTTGCCGTGATATAGAATGAGGGACTAGCCGTCTGAAAATGGCTTCTTTATTTTGAACGGTTAAGCCGAATCATAAAAAAGATGATGAAGCCAAACATTAAAAGCAGAATAAGGGGAAGAAAAAAGACGGGTAATGCCTTTGCAAAAGCCGTATTTATGGTTAATGAGGTAAAAATGGCCACTGTCATTATTTTCAGTGTTCCGATCATATTCTTGAGAATCCGGTAGACTCTTTCCTTATTTTCCACTGTCACGGTAACACCGGTATTCCACACCTGGGGAAACCGCTCCAGTAGAGTTATTCCTATGTATAAAAGCCATCCGAGCACAGGGAGGAAAAGCAGCTCACTTTTATCTCCCCAGCGATCCACTTCTCCCGCGGCGTTATAATGACCCGGTATTTTATCGGGTATGGAACTCCATGAAATAATTAAATAAACGGTTATCCCCAGGAGCATTAAAAGGCATAACAGGTTTGCGGCAATATCATATTTGCTTGCTTTTAACTTCATAAGGACTGTCCTTTCCTTGAC